>JAFXIM010000238.1 GCA_017533165.1 Eggerthellaceae bacterium | reverse complement strand
GCTAAGCGAACGTGCCCTCTGGCACTTTTAAAGCGAGAGGGCGCGGGCGTTCTAGCCCGCGCTCGCATTGGCAAAGCTCAAATTCGTGGGCGACGGAGACCCGCTCTACCGAGAGCTCACACCTCCGGCCTAGCCAGAACCCATAGATGCCCGGAGGGCCGCTTGTAGCACCAGACAGGCGGCCCTCCCTCTATTTGCCCTCGGAATCCATAAGCTTGAACGTCTCCTTCCAGCCCTAGGGCTAGCGTCCAGGATCGTCCTGCACGAGCGGGCGCCCGACCTCGCGGACACTCGGGATGAGCCACGTGACTGCGGCGAGCACCACCATCAGCAGCCCGGATCCCGCGAACCAGAGCGGCACCCCCACGGAATCCGCCAGGAGCGTGGAAGCGACGAGGCCGACGGGCATCGCCCACGACATGATTGCCCCATACAGGCCAAACACCCGCCCCAGGTACTCGGGCGGCACCTTCTCCTGCATGAGCGCGGTCTGCGGGCCGCTATAGAACGGCGAGCTCAAACCCATGAGGAAGCTCATCACAATGAACACGGCGAAGCCGCCGGGGGCGAGCAGGCCCGATACGAGCGTCGCAAGCCCCAAGAGCGCTGTGGCGGCCACGATGCTGATCGATCGGTTCTTGAAACCGCCTGTCGCCGCGAGAAGGGCCGAGCCCGCGACCATGCCGACGGAGAAAGCGATCTCTACCATCGCCGCATCGGTGGTGGTACCGCCGAAATGGCCGAGCGTCATTAGGGGAAACAGAGCCGCTATGGGCGAGAACACCAGCGAGAACGCAAATCCGCACCACAGCAGCGCGTAGAGCCCGCTGAAGCCGCGGAGCACGCGCAGGCCGTCCAGCGATTCGCGGAAAAGCGCCCGCAGCCCCCCGATAAACCCCTCCGAGGCACCCAACGCGCCTTCTTCCCGCAAGTCGCCGACGTCTATGCGCGCGACGAGGACGGCCGCCGAGGCAACGAGCGCCCCGAGGACGTCGAGGGCGATCATGGGGGTCAGCCCCCAGAGCGGATAGATCGCGGCAGCCACGGCGGTGCCGAGGATGTATCCGCCGGATTGGACCCCCTGTGTCACCCCTGAGAGGCGAACGAGGTGCTCGGGAGGGGCAACATGCGGCGTGAGGGCAAGAGAGGCTGGAGTATAGAACGCCGACCCGACCGCACGGAAAAATAGGGCGCAAATGACCACCCAGACAGGCAGGGGCGTCACGGCCGATACGAGCGCGACGACCGCGCTCACCGCCGCGATGAACAGGTCGGCCCCTATGAGGACGCGTTTGAGCGGATGCCTGTCGACGACGGTGCCGGCAAAGGTCCCGAACAGGGCGAGCGGCAGAAATCCCGCGAGCGATGCGAGCGAAAGCATGGCCGCTGAATTGGTGGAAAGGGCGATGTGCCAAATAAACCCCATCTGCAGGATCGAACTGGTGAGCACCGAGACGAGCTCCCCGCCCCACACGCAGGCGAGCTTGAACTGCCACGAGGATCGAAGCGAACCGGATTGCGAGGCGCCTGTAGCTGCCACCTTTTGATCCCTCCTTTCGCAAAACGGCTCTACTGCCAGAATTATATATCCTAGGTAGATGTCCATCGACGCAGTTAGCCGGCCTGTCTATGGCATGGGCATCGTGGCTGAGAACACCCCTTTGTACTTTGACTGCGCAAGCGATGCGGGCCTTGCCGTTGCCGGCCTGAATTTTCCCGGCTACGCCCAATACGAATCCGCCCCGGTGCAAGGCAAGACCAACGTGTGCGCCTGGGAGTTCCCCCTGTGGGTGGTTGCCAACTTCCATACGGTGGATGAGGTGAAGGCCGCTCTTGCCGAGACGGTCATCGTGGACAGGCCAATCAACGGTCGGTACCCGTCCTCGTTGCTGCATTGGATCATCGGCGACGCTGATCGCAGCATCGTGGTGGAGTACACGGCCCAGGGCATGCAGGTCTTTGACAACGGACTCGATGTCCTGGCCAACCAACCCGGTTTTGCCTACCATGCCGAGAACGTCCGAAGCTACATCGGCTGCTCTCCCGAAGTCGAGGGCCCCGTCTTCTGGCGTGCTGCTGAGCTCTCGGCCTACGGAACTGGGAGCGGGATGCGCGGGATTCCCGGCGACTGCTACTCCCCCTCGCGTTTCGTGCGCGCCGCGTACCACAACGCCTTCTATCCGCAGAAGGAAACCGAGGCCGAGAACGTGTCGCGCCTGTTCCACACGTTGGGAAGCGTTGCGATGATTGACGGCGCATCCAAGATGCTCGACGGCGCCTACGAGATAACCGTCTACACCGGCGGCCTGTCCACGCGCACGAACACCTACTACTACAACACCTACGACAATCCGGCCATCAGAAGCGTTGCCCTTTCCGACTACGACACGACGGGCACAGCGCTAGTGGAAGTGGGCTGACACCGGCATTGCCCAGGCACGGGCTCGTGCCTGGGCAATGGATTGGGTGACGTGTTTGGTTCGACGAGATTGAGCTTGCGCTCGTGTAGGCTCGCCGATCTGCGCATTCTCTAGCGTCAGCCAGCTGCTCTCATAAGGTCCGCCAGCGTCACGTGCGGATTGCGGGTGCAGGTCAAAGGCCGGATTCGCCATGTAGCCCTCGTAGAAGTCGATCTCCTCCTGTGTTGCGGGCTGAATGTAGTGCCTGCGAGCTGCGATAAACGCGGTCGGGTGACGTCATGACGTCGCCTGACTGCGAGTGGGGTGACGTCACGGGCGCGGAAAAGGTGTCCGTGACGTCGCTTTGACGTCCGCAGGGAGGACAGCCGAAGCCACGGTGGAGACGGGGGATACGACGGAGCGTCTCGAACCACCTCAAGTCACTACAGCCACCCCACTCTGATTGAGTGGGAATAAGATTTCGCACAAATCACTATTCCACGCTCCGCCCCAGAAAATAACGAAACCGCAGGTCAGAAGTGGTGTGTCCGAGAAATCGGCGCACCACTTCGCTTGATAAGAAAGCACTCCTTTCGGGATGATTCGTACCGGAATTCGTACCACCCCAGCGCCACCATTCAAGCGCCGGGCGGCGAGAGGAGATTAGGAACATGATGAACGAAGCGAAGATGAACGAGCTCACCCAGGCCGAGGACATGGTGTCCGCCTCCCAGTCCAGTAAAGGGATGGCCTTGCCGATGCCAAACAAAGAAGAGAGCGGCCTCTCGGGTGGTTCTGCCTAGCGAAGCCATCATAACGGACGTGGAATCCTCCGGGCAGCTTCGGAGCGCCCAACTCGCAGGTTCTTTCGTAAGATCATAATAGCATTGACGGTAAATTGTTAACAGTGTATATTAAATGGCGGTTAGAAGAGGAGACAGCTTATGAAGTTGCAAGTAGATGAGTCCCTTCCCAGATACGTGAATGATTCCGTAGCCGCTTTGGAAAGGATACTGACGAGCGACAATTTCAGCGCCTTTGAGAGGATCACCCGGGTATCCAGAGGCGAGATCTTCGTATTGAAGATTCTCCTGCTCAGGGATGGTACTTCAACGCCCACGGAGATCAGCGAGGCGATGAGGAGCACGAAGGGGCGCGTATCAGCCATATTGAATTCGCTGGAGAAGAAGGGCTTCGTCGGCCGGGAGATCGACAGGGACAACCGCAGGAACATCATCGTGACGCTTACGGACTCCGGCAGGGATGATGTGATGAAGGAGCTCCGGGAATGCTACCGCATCGTGGCACATGTTTTCGAGGAGCTGGGAGAGGAGGATTCCAATAGATTCGTCGAATTGGCGGAGCGGGCGTTTCATCTGATGAGCGAATAGGAAGCCCATTGCAGGCCGAAAAGGCCTGCAAAATTTGAGCTAACAGTTTACAGGGTTAAAATTTGATGGCATACACAAAGGAAGGAGTCTGCATGAGCGGCTTTTCAAAGGGCAGCAGGCCGGGCGGAACATACGTGATGGGCGGGAAGGCGGTGTCCCGGGTGGGATACGGCACCATGCAGCTGCCGAAACTGAAGGACGAGGCCAAGGCGAGGGCGGTGATCCGCAGGGCCTACGAGCTTGGCGTGAACCATTTCGACACGGCCGACTTCTATGAGGACGGGTTCACGAACAGGTGCCTGGCGGACGAGATCGGCAGGGAGCCGGATGCGGTGATCGTGACCAAGATCGGCGCAAAGCCCGGCAATGGCGTCATGCCGATGATACCCGCACAGAGGCCGGAGGAGCTCAGGCAGCACATAGAGGACAATCTCAGGAGCCTCAAGACGGACCATCTGGGGATCGTCAACTTCCGCAGGATCGCACCGGGAACGTTCCCCTTGAAGCCGAGCCAGAAGGTGAGTTTTGACGACCAGATGGCGGAGCTCGTCAAGATGCGCGACGAGGGGCTGATCGAGGGGATCGGGCTCTCCACGGTCAGCCTGAAGGAGCTGCAGGGCGCATTGCCTGCCGGCATCGTCTGCGTCCAGAACCAGTACAACATCACGTCGCGCAGCCAGGAGGGCATACTGGACCTGTGCAGGCAAGAGGGGATCGCATGGGTGCCGTACTTCCCCCTTGGCGGCGGCATGCCCGGCTCTGCGAAGGTGACAGAGGACGAGACGGTGCAGGCCGTCGCAAGAGAGATGGGGCTGTCGCCGGTCCAGGTGGGGCTGGCGTGGATCCTGCGGCACGCCGAAAACGCGCTCATCATCCCGGGGACCACGTCGATCGGCCACCTGGAGCAGAACGTCGCGGTAGGCGACATCCGGTTTGACGAGGACACGATGCGGCGCCTCGACAGCGTTCCCCCGGCTAAGG
>JAFXIM010000237.1 GCA_017533165.1 Eggerthellaceae bacterium | reverse complement strand
GCAAAAGTAATCCTTCAGGCAGGCGACATCATCTCCCTTGACACGGGTGTCGTGGTTGACGGCTGGGTAGGGGATAATGCCTGGACTTTTCCGGTCGGGGGCATAAGTCCCGAAAAGAAGCGCCTGCTCGCGGTAACTGAGAAGAGCATGTGGGCGGGTATTGAGGCGGCATACCCAGGAAGCCGTCTCGGCGATGTGGGCTGCGCCATACAGTCGGTTGCGGAGGCTGCCGGCTTCAGCGTTGTCCGCGAATACGTCGGTCATGGCATCGGCAGGAATATGCACGAGGATCCCAACGTGCCAAATTTCGGAAGAAGACATACGGGCTTGCTGCTCGAACCGGGCATGGTCATCGCCATCGAGCCCATGGTCAACATCGGCACGCACAAGACGCGACTCATGTCTGACGGGTGGCTGGTTAACACGCGTGACGGAAAGCCGTCAGCTCATTTCGAAAAGACCGTCGCCATCACCGAAGCGGGCCCCATGCTTCTTACCGTTGAAGAAGGCCGCCTTCGACCGCTGTAAGGTTCTCTTCGGGAGCAAGGTGAAATACGGGCATTGCTGCTTCGGGAAAGCACGTCGCAAGGCCAACGCTGCAAAACAGTTCAAATTAGATGCAGCTGCGGAAACGCTCCCTCGCTTTCCCGAAGCAGCTGTATAGCAGTAAAGCCTTAAGCTCGCTTGAGCTTTCGCAACAAGCGCTTGAGGAGCGAAGTGACAAAGCCGGCGTCCTTCACGTCAAACTTGATGGCCAAACCGAAAGTCACCAGAAGGCTTGTAAGGCCGCAAATAACGATATAGACAAACGCCTGCCCGATAGAGCCGCTCAAAGGCGCCAGATAGCTTGTGATGGCCCACAGAAGGCCGCCGCCGGCAATTGAGCCTGCTGCGCCCATGAGGGTGCCAAGAACGCAGGATTTGATCGTGCTCGACAGATTCATGCGCCCGAGTCTCTTCCTCAGAATGGCAAACATCAGCAGATCGCCGAAGCCATAGAAGACAAGCGAGGTCCATGCAATGCTTTCAATGGGCAAAATGCCACTGTTAGTAGCCAGCAGGATAAGGACAATCTGAAGAGCGCTCATGGCAAAGTTAACAAGCGAATAGGAGTTCATCATACGCAAAGCGCTGAATACCTTCATAAGATACATGTTGACGCCGTAGATGGGCAAAGACAGGGCCAAGGCGCACAGGTACGAGGCGATGGCTCCAACCGCGTCAGCGGTAAAGGCGCCAGCATGGTAGAGCGTAACCAAGGGCGTTGAGTACACGCACAGAAACATTGCCATGGGAATCATGAGGAAGAGGATCTGATTGCTTCCTCTTACGATGCCTCTTCTGATGCCGTCCCAGTCATCTTCCGTTTGCATATCAGACAGTTCCGTGAACATGGCTGTTGTGATGGGAACCACCAAGAAGGAATAGGGGAAGGTGTACCAAAGCCGCGAGTAAGCCAAGATGGAAGGGCCTGCGTCGTCATAGCTGTAAGCAGCGGCGTTTTGCACCGAAACCACGGCAAAGGAGCAGATAACTACGAAAAGAGCCGGGATACCGATTCGCAGGGTTTCTACGAGGGCCGGATCTTTGAGGTTGATGTGAAGCCGAAGGTTGATGCCGCACTTTTTGAGCGCCGGCCACTGCATGATCATCTGAACGAATACGCCAAGCGGGTTGCCGATCGCAATAACCCAGAGTGCAAGCTCGGAGTTCAGGGGAAGCAGCAAGGGATACGCCAAGAAAGAAACGATGACGATGAGGTTGTGGGCCGCGGGGGCGATGGAAGACCAGAAATAGTCTCTGTGCGCGTTGAGCAGGCCGGAAAAGACCGAGCTGATGCCGTAGAAGAGAATCTGTATGGCAAAGACGCGGAAGAGAAACACCGCACTTGTCATCTCGGACTGATCCGAAAGGAAGCTTTGCGTGTAGATGATCTGCGCGGGGAAGACGATGCACAGAACACTGGCGATGCCAAGGCTTATCACCAAGATGGTGAAGATGTTGGAGGCGTATTCACTGCCCGCATCTTCGCCCAGACGCTTTTTCACCGACATGTAGACGGGTAGGAACGCGGTGACGAGCATACCGCCGACGACAAGCTCGAACAGCATGTTAGGAAGGTTGTTCGCCACCTGGTAAGAGCTCGAAAGCATGGTGGAGCCAAGGGCGAAGGCCATGGCCCAGGTACGAATGAACCCGGTGATGCGCGAAATAATCGTGCAGATGCTGATGATGGCGGCAGAGGTGGTGATGGAGCGCTTTTCGATTTCACCCGCAGGTGCTTCGTGTTGAGCTCGTGCGAGCTTATCGGTCATTAAAGGGGCTTTCTACGTATCGGATATAATGACAAATCATAGCAAAACGGGAAGGCTGGGCTTCATGCACATTCTCATCGTACGCAATAACTCCAACCCGCAGGCAATTGATGCATCGTTGCTGCTCGCGGCATATTTTTCATCCCAGGGCATCAGCTACACCCTCCTTGACTCGGCTGAGCTTTTTGCGGGTCTTTCTCGGGAAAGGAGCGCCGAAATACTGGCCTGCAAGCCAGTGTTGGCCGTAGCCCTCGGAGGAGACGGCACGATTCTTCGCACGGCACGCCTCTTTGGATACTCCGACGTGCCCATCCTGGGTATAAATTTCGGTCACCTAGGTTTTTTGGCCAACCCTTCCGATGATGGCGTAGTGAAGATTGTTGCCGAGGCCTTGTCGGGTAACGCGGTGCTTGAAAAGCGAGCAAACCTTCAAGTCGATGTGGTTTTGGAAGGTGAGCGCGATCCGTTCGATGATGGACTCTTCGAGTTTGACGGCTTGGCCGAGGATGGTGAGCTTGAGGGTTGCAACCTTTGGTGCGCCGTCGATGACAAAGCAGGTTGTGACGGGCAAAGCCGCAGATCCTTTTTCGCTCTGAACGAGATGGCTATCACGCGAGGAACCATGGGTCGTATCATTGATTTGGCATTGGATATATCGGGGGCTCATATTTCCGATGTCCGTGGAGACGGTATGGTGGTTGCAAGCGCCACGGGCTCCACTGCCTATGCGCTGTCGGCAGGAGGGCCTTTGGTAGCGCCGAGCTACATGGGGCTTGTGGTCGTTCCCTTGGCTCCTCATTCGATTCGCTCCCGTGCTGTTTTAACGGGGGAGAATGATGTGGTCATGGTGGACCTTGCCGACAATTACGCCACCCGCGAGGCGACGCTGTTTCTTGACGGCGAGCTCGTTCCCTTCGATAAGCCGATCAGAAGGATTTACATACGTCGCGGATCCGCCACCACAAGCCTGCTGCGCTACTCGAATCGCAGTTTCTACGAGCATGCGGCAGCTACCTTCTTCTAATCGAATCCCCAAGCAAAAGGGCCGCGAACATGCGGCCCTTAAAGCGTCAACTGAGCTCTGTCTTACTTGTGGTAGTAGCGATGCTGTTCGTACTTGGGCTCGCAGCAAACGTTGATGCCGAGTGTCTTGTAGAGCTTTTCGTCGGTTGATGAGATGATGACCGAGAAGAAGGCGTCGCAGCCACGAAGCTTGTCGGCGTTGTCGATGAGAGCTTCTGCAAGGGGGTTGTTCACCGAGCTCACCGAAAGGGCCAAGAGAGTCTCATCGGAATGCAAGCGAGGGTTCTGGCTGTTGAGATGCTCGGTCTTTAGGTGGCAGATGGGCTCGATGACCTCATCGCTGATGACGTCAGTGTCGTCGTCAACGCCGGCAACGCCCTTGAGAGCGTTCATGAGAAGCGAGGATGCGGCACCGAGCAGATTGCTCGTTTTGCCCGTCACCACGCGGCCGTCGTGTAGCACCATCGCTCCCGCGGGGGCACCCGTTGTCTCCTCTTTAAGCAGGGCAGCGCTTCGGGCAGGCGAGAAGTTGGAGTTAACGCCCGCCTTATTCATGAGGATCTCAAGCTTGGCGAGATCTCGCTCGCAATCACCGGTGCGCTTATGTTCAACCGCAGTCTGGAAATAACGACGCACGATTTCCATCTTAGATGCGTTTCGACAGGCTTCGTCGTCGATAATGGCCAGGCCTGCCATGTTGACACCCATATCCGTGGGAGACTGATAGGGACTTTCCCCAAGGATGTGCTCCATCATGTTCTTAAGCACGGGGAAGATCTCAACGTCGCGGTTGTAGTTGGTAGTGGTGACACCGTAGGCATCCAGGTGGAAGGGGTCGATGATGTTGTCGTCGTCGAGATCAACGGTTGCGGCTTCGTAGGCAATGTTGACCGGGTGCGTGAGCGCCAGGTTCCATACGGGGAAGGTTTCGTATTTGGCATAGCCGGCCTTTACGCCGCGCTTGTTTTCGTGGTAAAGCTGGGAGAGGCAGGTTGCCATTTTGCCGGAACCAGGGCCGGGTGCGGTCACAACTACGAGCGGGCGGGAGGTCTCGATGAAGTCATTTATCCCAAAGCCGTCTTCGCTCGCGATCCTTTCAATGTCATGTGGGTAGCCGGGGATGCTGTAGTGCAGGTAGCTTGTGATGCCCAGGGCGTTTAGGCGCTTGCGGAAAGCGTCGGCTGCTGCTTGGTTTGCGTAGCGGGTTAAGACCACGCTGCCGATATAAAAGCCCATGCCGCGGAAGATATCCATCAGGCGCAGCACGTCTTCGTCGTAGGTGATACCGAGGTCTCCGCGAACTTTGCTCTTCTCGATGTCGTTTGCGTTGATGGCTATGACGATCTCGACTTCATCGACCAAGCTTTGAAGCATTTTGATCTTCGAGTCAGGTGCGAACCCGGGAAGAACGCGCGAAGCGTGATAGTCATCAAAGAGCTTGCCGCCGACCTCCAGGTAGAGCTTGCCGCCGAACATCGCAATGCGCTCGCGGATACGCTCCGCTTGCAGGGAAATGTACTTCTCGTTGTCGAAACCGATCTGCATGCTTTCCTCAGGTCTCCTTCGTGGCCTTCTGCTCACTCAGATTGCACAAGTCCTACGCAAGGCGCAAGGCAAGGTGGGTGGGGTATATTGCACAAAACTAAATTATAACCAAGTGATAAGGCATGACCGAGGGTAATTTAACATCTGCTTGCTTGATGCGGGTGGAGGTTTGACGGCCGTGCTTTTGAGTGGCGAAAGTGTTAATGCCATCAAAAAAAGATATGATGTGACAAGGAAAGATCAGGGCTTTGTCGGGTTAGCTGAGGGAAGGTGTTTCACTGGTGCGTACGATTGCCGGGGAGTACATATCTCACCTGCGCATAGAGCGCGGAAGTGCGGCGCGTACGGTTGAGGCCTACGAACGTGATCTATCCGACTACCTTGACTATCTTGAGTCGACGGGGACCTTTGACGTCGATGCGGTGGATAGGGCGTCCCTCCTTGCTTACGAAGCGGACCTGTTTGAGAGAAGTTACGCCGCATCAAGCGTAAAGCGGCGTATTTCCGTAGTGAAGGGCTTTCATAAGTTCGCCGTCCGCGAGGGATACGCGAAAAAAAACGTCGCGGATGCGTTGCCTTTGCCCAAAGTTCCCGAAAAGCTTCCTGACGTGCTGAGTATTGAGCAGCTTGGCGCTATGCTCGATGCGATCGATGGCTCTGATCCGTCAAGCTGCAGAGCACGAGCGATCTTAGAGCTACTCTACGGTTGCGGCTTGCGCGTGAGCGAGCTCTGTGGTCTTGATGTGGGCGCCTTGCATCTTGACGAAGGTTTCCTGCGAGTGGTGGGTAAGGGAAGCAAGGAGCGCATCGTTCCCATCTCGGGGGCGGCGCTTGAGAGCCTGCGGGACTATCTGAGCCTCTCTCGTGGTTATTACCTTAAGACGGGGCGTCCCGTGCCGGCTGCCGTGTTTCTGAATGCGCGGGGTACGAGGCTTTCGCGTCAGACAGTTCACAAGATCGTCGCTGAGGCGGGTTTAACAATCGGATGCAAAAATCTTCATCCTCACACATTGAGGCATTCCTTCGCTACGCATATGCTGCAAGGGGGAGCAGACCTGCGCGTCATCCAAGAGATACTCGGCCATTCGGACATCTCAACGACACAGATTTACACGCATATAGACAGGACGCATCTGCGCGCTGAGTACCTGAGTACCGCTGTCCTGATGGCGATATACCACCGCGCCGTCACGGTCAGTGATCTTCTCAATAAAGTAGGGGGCGTGGAAGGTGCCGCCGTTGGCGAAGGGAGAATAGGCTGCTGCCATCTGCACCGGAGACGCACCGTAGGTCATGCTGCCCAGCGCCAGGGAGAGATTCCAGTCCCGGTTGTCCAGCTCGATACCGACATTGGTAAGATACCGGCGCGCTGTGCCGACGCCGATCTGTTCGATAACCTTCACCGCAGGGATGTTCAGGCTGTTCTTCAGCGCCGCACGGAGCGTCACATTGCCGTAGTAGGCATTACCGGCATTTCGCGGCTTGTAGGTGCCAAAGGCGGTCGGCTCGTCCAGAATGACGGAAGCGGCTGTCCATCCGGCATATTCT
>JAFXIM010000236.1 GCA_017533165.1 Eggerthellaceae bacterium | reverse complement strand
CTTGCGGCCGCGTCAGCGCGGGTGTGCTGCGACGAGGGGAAGTTCGAGGCTTTGCGCTCCGAGATCCTCAAAGTCGAATGTTTGGCGCGTGACCTCGTGGGCATGCTGCGCGATGAGATGACATCCCTGTGCGCTCCTTTGGAGCAGACGGAAGGCCTGGTAGAGGGCGTGAGGCGCAGCCTTGATTCATTCGAGCGCAACTGGGGGATCTCGACGGATTTGCGAACTAGGGTGGAGCCAGGGCATTTCGTCGTCTCGATGGAGGTATCGCTGCAGGCCATACGCATACTGAACGAATGCCTCTCCAACGTCTTGCGGCATTCGGGGGCATATGGGGTATGTGTGGAGCTTACCATGACGCGAAAGGGCTTCTCGTTGATCGTGGAAGACGACGGCGACGGGTTCGACCCTGATGCCGTTGCCGAGGACCGCTTTGGAATCAGGATCATGCGAGAGCGCGCTGCCCTTGCGGGCGGATCGCTTTCCATCATCAGCGGGCCGGAGGGAACGTCGGTGTGCCTTGACGTCATGAGGCGTTGAGAAACGAAGGAGGCAGAGGTGGAGACGAGGGCCAAGGTGCTGATAGTGGACGACCAGACCCTGTATCGGGAGGGTTTGCGTGGCATCATTGCGCACTGGCCCGAGTTCGAGGTTACGGGCATGGTCAGCAGCGGCGAAGATGCCGTCCGGTTTTGCCAGCGCCATGCTCCCGACCTCGTGCTCATGGATGTGTCGATGCCCGGCATGGGCGGTGTGAGGGCTGTGTCGCTCATACGCGAGGCCCTGCCCGACGCGATAATCGTGATGCTCACTGTGTCGGCCGATGACGAGGACGTTTACGGCGCTCTGCACAGCGGGGCCGGCGGTTATGTGCTCAAGGACGTGCCGCCCGAGCACCTGCGTACGTACATGCAGGCTGCATTGCGTGGGCAGGTGTCGCTCTCGGGTGTCGTGGCGACGAAGTTCGTCAAGCGCGCTGTCGTCAACCCGCCTAAGCTTGCTGGCGTAAGCGTCTTTGCGGATTCGAAGAAGGAACTGTCCGAGGGGGAGCGCGGCATCCTCAAGCTGGTGGGCATGGGCTTTTCAAATGAGGAAATAGGCGCCGAGCTGTACCTGAGCGAGAGCACGGTGAAGAAATACGTTGCGGCCCTGAAGAACAAGCTCGGCGTCGATAACCGCATTCAAATGGCCGTCGAGGCGTACCGCATGGGCTTGGTCGAGTAGCGAGCATGTCCTGCGGGCTATGATTTGTCCCGTTGAGGGCCTGCTTTTGAGGACCGAGGGGGATTATCCGAAGCGAGCCGCCTTCCTATAATCAGAGGCGTAACGAGGATGCGTGCGCCCGGCAGGGCGCTTGCTTCGGAAGGAGAGGAACCCATGTGTTTTAGACCTGCCCAGGTTTTGATGACCACCTGCCCAGAATGTGGGAAGCCGAACAAGCCCATTTCGAAAGTATGTGAAAGCTGCGGCGCGGAGCTTCCCGACGCCACCATCGTGACGGCTGACGCCGATCCGAGCAACCCCGTGAACGCCAAGCGTGCAGCTCAGCAGGCTGCAGGCGGCGCGCCCGCCGCCCCGGCAGCGCCCGGTGCGCCCGCCGCCCCTGCTGCTCCTGCTGCTCCTGCGGCGCCCAAGCCGCCAACGGCCTAAGCCAGCTCACCGTTAAGCCATCCTTCGCGCATGCTCCGCCTCGCAGCTCGAGGCGGAGCATGTTGTTTGTAGGGAGCGGTGCGCATGGGGCGCGCAAGTGACAGGCGCCAGCAGTGCTGACGCGAGCGGGAAGCGAGGATCCCGAGGGTCATCGCGTGTGTCCCCAAGGGCCCGATTCATCCCTTAAAGGCCCATTTTTGGGTTCCTCCCGTGGATTACCTTTCCGTCGAAGCCTTCCTAGAATGACGCCATGTGCCCGAGAAATGGGCTGCATCTCACAGTAGGAAGGAGAGAGGATGAAGGAAGTCAAAACAACCCTTCAGAGCATCGCCTGCGGAGGTACGGGCGGCGACATCACCGCCGTCGACTCGGTGGACGGAAAGATCGTTCGCATTCGCCCGATCAACTACCTCGACACGTACACGGCAGACGAGCTCGAGCCCGCTATGTGGAAGCTCGAGGCCAACGGCGAGATTCTTACGCCTGGCTACAAGTCGGCGCCGAACTACTTCGCGTTGGCTTACAAGAACCGCGTGTACTCCAAGAACCGCGTCAAGTATCCGCTGAAGCGCGTCGACTGGGAGCCCGGCGGCGACCCCGCCAAGATCAACGCTGCCAACCGCGGCAAGTCCAAGTACGTCCGCATCAGCTGGGACGAGGCTCTGGACATCATGGAGTCCGAGCTCAAGCGCATTATCGAGACCTACGGTCCGCATTCGGTTCTCACCATCGGCGAGGACGGCCATCGCGAGTCCAAGGACCTGCACTCCGGCGGCGGCATGCACTCCACGGTCATGGATAAGCTGGGCGGCTACACCCGCGAGACCCGTACCCCTGACTCCGTCGAGGGTTGGTACTGGGGCGCGAAGCACTTCTGGGGCGCCGGCTCTCAGAAGGGCCTCGGCATGCCCGCTCCTCCGCAGCAGGACTACAACTCCTGGCACGTTGCGAAGGACATCACCGAGAACACCGAGATGATCGCGTTCGCTGCGGGCGACTTGGAGCTTACGCAGAACTACGGCAGCCAGTTCTGGAGCCGCCTCATCAAGTTCTGGGAGAGGGTCGGCAAGGAGTTCGTCGTCATCGACCCCTTCTGCAACTACACGGCCGCCTGCCATCCCACGATGAAGTGGATCCCCATCCTGCCCAACACCGACGCCGCGCTCGACTTCGCGGTTATGTATGTGTGGATCACCGAGGGCCTCTACGACGCCGAATACGTCGCCACTCACTCTGTTGGCTTCGATAAGGTCAAGGCTTACGTGCTCGGCGAGGACGAGGAAGGCATCGCGAAGACCCCGGCTTGGGCTTCCGAGCGCTGCGGTGTTCCCGTCTGGACCATCAAGGCCTACGCACGCAACCGCGCCAAGAAGGTCACCTCTTCGGTGCACTTCAGCTCCGGCGCCATCAAGGGCCCCTACAGCCATGAGCCCGGCCGCACCCACGCGTACCTGCTCGGCATGCAGGGCCTCGGCAAGCCCGGCGTGCAGCAGATGTTCATGAACTCCGCCACCATCGGCAAGGAGACCATCGCCGCCACCACTTGCTCTCCGTTCACCATGCTCAACAAGTGCCGCATGTTCTATCCTTCCGCCCAGTCCATCCCTCGCACCATGATCGCCGAGGCCCTGCTCAACGGCCAGGCCAAGTGGTGGGGCAGCCCCTGCATCGTGTTTGTCGAGACCGCTGAGCAGTTCCAGGAGATGAACTATCCTGGCGACCCGCAGGCAGCGCTTGCCATGGCCCAGGCCATGGCCGCCTACATGGGCGTCGAGCCGCCGACCGAGGCTCCGCGTCTGAACAAGTTCCACATGCTGTGGTCCGAGAAGCCCTGCAACCAGAACTGCTGGGACGGCGGCTTCCGCTACCAGGACGCCATCCGCACCAACGAGGTCGAGTTCTTCGTGACCAACCATCAGTGGCTCGAGAACGACTCCCTGTTCGCCGACCTCGTGCTTCCGGTCACCACCGTGCTCGAGGAGAATGACGCCGTTGGCGGCTCCATGATCATCTCCATCCGCCATGCCTGCCTCACCCCGGCTGCGTGCGACCGCGTGGGCGAGTCCAAGTCCGACTACGAAATCGGCCTTGAGCTGGGCGATCGCTTCGGCTTCCGCGAGCAGCTCGACATGGGCATGAGCGAGGAGGAATGGTTCAAGTTCGGCTTCGAGCAGTCCCGCCTGCCCGAGGAGATCACCTGGGAGGAATACTCCAAGCGCGGCTTCTACTTCCCCAAGCAGGACCCCGACGCCGACAGCGTGCTGCCCGGCATGCGCGGCTTCTACGAGGACCCCGAGGCTTGGCCGCTTGACACGCCCACCGGTAAGCTCGAGTTCTGGTCCGAGGCTCTCGCCACCACCTTCCCCGATGACTTCGAGCGTACCCCGATGGCCAAGTGGATCGTCGGCGGCCCGAAGAGCGAGGGCTGGTACCACGACGAGTCCCTGTGGGGCGAGCGCTGCAAGGACTACCCGCTGCTCGTAGTCGCCAACCCCGCCCGCTTCCGCGTTCACGTTCAGGGCGACGACATCAAGTGGTTCCGCGAGATCGAGACCTGCAAGG
>JAFXIM010000235.1 GCA_017533165.1 Eggerthellaceae bacterium | reverse complement strand
TATCTGTATTATCATGCAAGCGCTTACAACCTGTCAGGTGCAGCCACACTGAAACCATACGGTATGCACCAAAACCCTATTCGAGGAGAATCCGGTGACAGCTGACCAGATACTTTCCATCGCCATCTTCGTGGTGGCGCTGGGGCTGATCATTTCCGAAAAGGTGCATCGTGCACTTGTCGCCATCTTGGGGGCTTCTCTGCTCATCGTGATCGGCGTCATCGATTTTGACACGGCCATGGGTCATCTCGATTTCAACACGCTCGGCGTGCTGCTAGGTATGATGATGTTCGTTTCCGTGGTCAAACTGTCCGGCATCTTCGAGTTTCTTTCCGTCAAGTGCGCCCACCTAGCCAAAGGCGACCCTTGGCGGCTCATGCTCATGTTCGCCATTTTGACCGCGTGCCTTTCGGCGCTGCTCGACAACGTTACCACCGTTTTGCTGGTCGGACCCATGACGCTCACCATGTGCAAGCTGCTCGATCTCGATCCCGTGCCCTTCTTCATGGTGGAGATCCTAAGCTCCAACATCGGCGGCACGGCAACCATGATCGGCGACCCACCCAATATCATGATCGGCTCAGCCGCAGGCTTTTCCTTCTTCGACTTCATCATGGTCGATGCTCCCGTGGTGGTAATCATCATGGTCGTCGTCATGGTCATCTTCTACTTCATATACGGTCGGAAGATGGCCGTCTCCCCCGAGCAGCAGGCCGCCATCCTGGCCATCGAACCCACTGACTACATCAAGAAACCCAAGCTGCTCAAAATGAGCGTCATAGTAACCATCTTGGTCACCCTAGGCTTTATGCTGCACGGAGCGTTGCATATCGAATCTTGCATTATCGCCTTGGGGGCAGCAGCCATCCTGCTGCTCATATCTGGAGAGGATATCGAAGCAGCGCTGCATGACGTGGAGTGGACGACGCTTGCCTTCTTCGCCGGCTTGTTCATGATCGTGGGAGCCATGACCGAAACCGGCGTCATCGGAGCGATTGCCAACTGGCTCATCGAGATCACCCACGGCGAGATGCTTCTTACCATGATGGTGCTGCTGTTCGGCTCGGCGATCGTTTCCTCCTTTTTGGACAACATCCCCTTCGTAGCCACGATGATTCCCATCCTACTGGCAATGGAGGCTTCCGGCATGGACGTCACACCGCTGTGGTGGGCAGTTTCCCTGGGCGCCTGCCTCGGCGGTAACGGAACGCTGATCGGCGCGAGCGCCAACGTGGTTCTTTCGGACGTGAGCAAAAAGGCTGGCCATGAAATCACCTTCATCAGCTTCATGAAGGTGGGCTTCCCCGTCATGTGCGCCACCATAGTCGTCGCGGCGGTCTACATGTACTTCCGATTCCCGATGTAAGGGTTAACCCGAGAGCCGGCAGATCGCTCTCTTGCGCGGCTTTGAGGGTTTAGGTATACTTTGTTGTCGCTTCTTTGAAGCGCATGCATGCCGATGTGGCTCAGTTGGTAGAGCAACGCACTCGTAATGCGTAGGTCACCGGTTCGAGTCCGGTCATCGGCTCCAGAATTTACAGGTCAGGCGTTCACCGCTTGGCCTTTTCTGTTTTCTTAGGCTCTTTTCGCCGCTACCGCGCCCGCCTTCACCTGCGCCCCAACGACGATCTAGTCGCGCTCGCTCACCCAGAGAACCGTCGGCCAACAAGCCGCTCCCCGTCGAAGGTCAGCTCACGCGCATCGAACACCGAGCATGCGCAGCCTTCGTCCTCGAACAGCTTGCGGTACTCCTCCAGCTCGCCGATGTGCGGGTTAGGGCTGTCGAGGCAGGCCACGATGGCAACGCGCGGCTTGGAGGGCTTGTCGCACGCGATGGAGGCGGCAGGGGCGCAGACGTGCGAGGCGTGCGTGGCGAAGGGAAGCGCGCCGGACTCGCCAGGCACCGCACAAGCAGCCGACGCAGCAGATGCCGCAACCCGAGATTCGTAAATGCCCAGTGCTACCCATGGGATGCTCCTTAAGTACGTCATGCGTCACCTCCATGATAGCGTCAAAGCCTCCCAGGCTCACAACATCAACGTCCCTGGCATATACTTGTCTCCAAACGAAAACCGCGCGGGATCGCCACGGGCCGCCCCGACAAGCGCAAACCCGCGAGCCATCGCAACAAACCGCAAGGACGCGCCATGGAAAACCTCTCTCACAACAAGCTGGTCTTGGTCATGACCCTGTCGGAGCTGGCCTTCCTCATACCCGCCATCCCGCTCTACATCTTCCTCGTGCTGCCCAACCATCCTGCCGGCAGCCTCCCCGGGCTTATTCCCCTCATAGGGGCGAGCGCAAGCGTACCGATCTCCCTCATTGCCGCGCTCATCACGCTTGTCGCAGCCTTGCTCTTCGCTGGCACGCTCTACCGATTCTTCGGGAACAGCCACTTCTACAATAAGGAGATGCTGGATCTGGCCGACCAGCTCTCAGAGCGCGACTTCATCCCCATCTATATAGCAGCAGGCATCGGCGAAGAGGCGCTGTTTCGCCTGGCCCTCCTCGAGCCCTGCGGCATCGTGATCTCGTCGCTGCTCTTCACCGTCCTGCACGTGGCATATTGGCGCAAACCCCTCATGCTGGCGTACGTGTTTGCCACCGGCATGCTATTCGGCGCGCTCTACCTGTTCACAGGCTCCATCCTCCTGTGCATCATCGTGCACGCGGCCTTCAACACCGCAGCCTCCATTTTGCTGAAGCGCAAGCTGATCACCCCGCGAGGATAGCTTATGAGCACCAACCCTCAGCTCTCCAACCACGGATGCGCCCAAGACGCCCGCCCCTGCACCTTGCAAACCGGCGAAAAACTCACCTTCGCACACTTTGAGCAGATGGAGGAACTCGAGGCAAAATACTACTCGCGTGATTTCATCACTCCAGCTCAGGAGGCCTATCGATGGCATCAGGCACATCCGCGCAGCACGGTGGCGTCCTTTTGCGGCAGCACTTTGGCGGGCTTTGTCAACCTGCTACCCGTACGCATGGATATGTTCGAGCGCATCATATCCGGCACCTTCAACGACGCCTTGCTCAAGGCCGAGGACATCCCCGCCTTTGAGACCCTCATGCCGAAAGACCACCGAACCAACCCCGCCCCAAAAGATCACCAGAACAGCCTCGCTCCAAAAGAGCGCGTGCCTCGTTTAGCCCATAAAAATGGCGAAGGTAAGCGCCACAAAACGCCCACCTTCGCCTTGTTTCTCTCTTGCATAGCGGTCGACTCGCAGCATCGCGGCAACGGCCTTTCGCGCTCGCTTTTGCGAGAAGCGCTCGCCTCGTACGACCCCATCACAAGCGATGATACGCCCGTTGTCACCGACAACGTCACGCAAGCTGGCTCGCGCTATTCGGAGCGCTTGGGTTTTTGCTTCGTCACCACATCAGACCACGAAAGCTGCATCTACCTCACCACCACAGGCGAGCTGAAGAGACAGCTGGGGATGTAGGGCTGCGGCCAGGGCTGCGGCCGCTAATGCATCGCCTAGCTTTTCACGCTGCCGCGATGCTGCGCGGCATGACGCCCACCCAGCTCGCGCAGCCGCGTATCGCCCTAGCTACGACAGCCTGTCGATCAAGTCATCTACGACAGCTTGGCGATCGCCCACGCAATCGTGTCGCGCGTGACCTCGTCTTCCGTTTTCTCGAGAGCGCTCCGAAGTGCCGGCAGATGCGACGGATCACCGGAGTTACCCAAGGCAACAGCAGCGTTGCGGCGGAACACCTCGAGATCGCGAATGTAGTTGTACATGACGGGCTTGACCACATCTTCGTAGTACTGGTCATCCAGGGTGAGGATCTTCTCCATATCGAAGTCCTCAGCCAGGGCCTCGAGGAACAGGTCCTTCTTCTTGGGCGCCGCGAGAACCTTTGCATTGCGCGGGCAGACCAGCTGGCACACATCGCAGCCATGGATGCGCACGCCGATGTTCTCGCGAAGATCGAGGTTCGCGCAGCCGCGCAGGTCGTTGAACAGCACGCACTTGGTCCACTCGAGTCGACCCGTATCCTGCATGGCCTTAGTCGGGCAAGCGTCAATGCAAAGACGGCAGTTGTCGGGACATTTGTTGCCCGGCGCCTCGGGGTCGGTGGGCTCGTCTATGTCCAGTTCGGCGTCAACCAAAAGCACGTACAGAGTGATGAAGCTGCCGTTTTCCTCGGTGCGCGCAAAGTTGTTGCGACCCCAGGAAGTAACGCCCGCGCGGAAGCATGCGGCGCGAGCCGGCAGCTCTTCGGGGCCTTCGTAAATCGAGATTCCCTGCTCGCCCAAGAAGTCCTTGAAGGCCTGCAAGCGGCGACCGGCAAGTTGTGCCTGCGTGGGCACGTAACTGCGGCTCAGGTACACACGCCCGATGTGCTGGCTGAGCTTTTCTGGGAAGTCCACGTCGCTGTACGAGTGAACCAGGCAGATCATGCTCTTGCCCTCTGGGAACAAGTCACGCGGATAACAGCCGGCCAACAAGGAATTGGTACCCTTAGGACCGCACCAGCGAGCTTGGTAATCCTCGCGGCTTCTGAGCTCATCAGCATGCTCGGCAAAATCATCTGCCGAGGTCACGCCCACCTTCACAAACCCCAACTCGAGTGCCTTCATCTTCACGCGCTTGGTTAAGTCACGCTTTGCGCATGCAGCCGAAACGTTCATTGGATCCCCCTATCAACGACGTCGCGAAGAGTATAGCAAAGCAACCAGCCCCTACCCTACTCCTCGTAGGCGCCAGTCTGCCTGTTCCAAAGAGAGGCATATTCGCCGCTTTGCTGAACCAGCTCAGCATGAGGACCGTCTTCTGCGATCTTACCGTTCGACAGCACCACGATACGATCAAGGCTTGCAACCGTCGACAGGCGATGAGCCACCACGATAGAGGTACGCCCTGCCATCAGCTTGCGCAGCGCATCCTGCACCAGCGCCTCGCTTTCGGAATCGAGCGCGCTCGTTGCTTCATCGAGTACCAGAATAGGCGCATCCGCCAACATGGCACGTGCGATGGCCACGCGTTGGCGCTGGCCACCCGAAAGCTTCACGCCGCGCTCGCCCGTCACCGTGTCGAAGCCCTGCGGCAGCTTCTCGATAAACTCAAGCGCATTGGCCTGGCGTGCCGCCTCGCGAATCTCGTCCATAGTGGCCTCGGGACGACCGTAGGCGATGTTTTCCGCGATGGTGCGGTGGAACAGCAGCGCCTCCTGTGGCACGTACGCGATGGAGCGTCGCAAGCTCTGCTGCGTGATGTCCGCCACGTTTTGCCCATCGACCAGGATCTTACCCTCCTGAATGTCGGCAAGACCCAGCAAAAGCTTTGTCAACGTGGTCTTGCCTGCACCGCTCATACCCACCAAACCGATGCGCTGACCTGCGGGAATGTGCAACTCAAAGTTGTCGAAGACCTGGGTTTTCACACCACCGTCGGTGTACCAAAAGTTTATGCCTTCAAAGTCGATGGCACCTTCGCTCACCACCAAGGGCTTGGCGTCAGGTGCATCGGCCACCAAACGCGGCTCATCCAGAACCGCCGTCATGCCGCTGGCGTCGCCAAAGGCTCGGTTGAAGCGCTGCAGACCCGTGTTGATGAAATTAAACTGGTTCTTCACATTTTGATAGGTGAACGCAAAAACCCTGATCAGATCAGCTTTTCTCCAAATTCCCCTCTTGCGCTCATGTGGTAATAGCACTATATTGTTACTCGTTAGTTATGGTACTAATACCAGATAGGGAAAGGAAGCCCCGATGAAGACCATCGAAATCAGCCACGAGCAGTTCCGCGCCGACCTCCGCCTGTTCGCCGTTCAGATAAAGCGAGAAACCGTCCTTTGCAGGCTGTGTTGTATTCATGAGCGGGGTTACGGCAGCCCCCGGTTCGGAATCACCATAGATGCGGATAGTCAGCGGAACATCATATACATCCTCTATGGGCTTATCAGAAGACAGGGTAAGGAGCATTCCCTCCTGTATATCTGCGGCATCGTAGCTCTGCTGAAGAAGTAATCCGTCACCGCGCCAAAGTTCCATGATAACGGTGCCGGAATTCTGCCGGTAATAAACACCGAACTGGACGGAAACGCTATTAAGCCGCTGGATATTAAGCCTGATATTCTGCTCGATCACAGCTCCCTGACTCATCTCTACGGTACCCGACTCAGCAGGCAGCAAGTCTACATTACCACTGGAAT
>JAFXIM010000234.1 GCA_017533165.1 Eggerthellaceae bacterium | reverse complement strand
TTGACGTAGTCAGCATGGCCGGGGCAGTCAACATGAGCATAGTGACGGGAGTCAGACTCGTACTCGATGTGAGCAATGGAGATGGTGATGCCGCGCTCGCGCTCCTCGGGAGCCTTGTCGATCTGATCGAAGGCGGTGAAGTCAGCGTTAGCGGTGCCGTGGCCGTTGGCCGGATCGCCGTTGTTGTCAGACAGAGTCTTGGAGATAGCGGCGGTAAGGGTGGTCTTGCCATGGTCAACGTGACCGATGGTACCGATGTTAACATGCGGCTTAGAACGCTCGAACTTTTCCTTAGCCATGTTTCACACTCCTTAGAAAAGAGATTCGCGTAAGCGAAAAGAACAAAAAAGACGCGCCCGAAATTCGGACGCGGAAAATGTTAATGGTAGCGGTGACTGGATTCGAACCAGTGACGCCACGGGTATGAACCGTGTGCTCTAACCAACTGAGCTACACCGCCATTAAATGGAGCCTGCGACCGGACTTGAACCGGTGACCTCTTCGTTACCAACGAAGTGCTCTACCGACTGAGCTACACAGGCAGATGGTGGGAGCGGTAGGATTCGAACCTACGTAGGCATAACCAACGGGTTTACAGCCCGTCCCCTTTAGCCACTCGGGCACACTCCCATTTTCGGCACTAAATTCATGTGTACTTTTCAAGCTGCCACTCGCTCGCTCGAAAAGCATCCGAACAACCGAGCAAAGGAATAATACGCCAGTGAATCAGTCGTGTCAACCATTTTCACGCCACCGGGCGTATCTATAATTCCCTTCACTCGTATTCTAGCATTATTTATCTTTTTACCTGCGGAAACTTTCTCATTCCAACATCCATCATCTCTGATTGTTCAGCTTTTGGCTCCCCATTCCTCAAAAAATCTTTTCTTCGCTCGTTGCAATCTTTTTCACTCCTCCCCTTTTCGTGCATGTTGTGTTTATATGAAGCACTCGTGAAGCTTTCTTGCAATTGAGTGCTAAGATGGCTGAATCATGTAACTTGCCAACTTGCTAAACGAACCACGTGCTCGAACAGGGGGTTTCTATGGGAGAGCATACAAACACACTCAGCAGGCGTAACTTCATTCTTGGCACCACTGCCCTTGGCGCATCCCTTGCAGCTGCGGGCCTTGCTGTGCCCGAAACGGCCCACGCCGTCACTTCCGCGCAGAAGCGCGCAGAGGCAGCCGCCGTGCTCGAGTCTTTGAATGCCATGCAGCTTGAGCTCGACAAGGCATCTGACGACTACTTCACCGCGCTCGCCGAGCAGGAGGCCGCCCAGGCCAAGATGGACGAGGCCCAGGCCGCCATCGACGAAGCCAACGCGCAGATCGCCGAGCTCCAGGACCACCTGGGGACGCGCGCCCGCAGCATGTACCGCTCCGGGTCGCTTTCCTTCATCGACATCCTCCTCGGGGCAACCGACTTCAAGTCCTTTGCGTCCAACTGGGACCTCCTGAACGACATGAACGAGGACGACGCCGACGCCGTCCAGCAGACCAAGGACCTCAAGGCCGAGGTCGAGGCCCAGAAGGCCGTCTACGAGGAGCAGGAGCGCATCGCCGCCGAGAAGGCCGCGGAGGCCGAGAAGGTCAAGGCCGAGGCCGAGGCAATGGTCGCCGAGATGCAGGCCACCTACGACCAGCTCTCCGCAGAGGCCGCAGAGCTTCTGGCCCAGGAGGAGGCCGCGCGCGCCGAGGCAGAGCGCCAGGCAGCCCTTGCCGCCCAGCAGCAAAGCTCCGGATCCAGCTCCGCCGGCGACAACAAGGCCCAGACGGTCACAGGCAACGTGGTCGTCGACCGCGCCTACGCCCAGCTCGGCAAGCCTTACGTCTGGGGCGCATGCGGCCCCAACAGCTTCGACTGCTCGGGCCTGGTGGGCTACTGCCTCACCGGTAACTTCCGTCGTTACTGGACTACCTACGAGATCGACGACTGGCCGCGCGTGAGCAACCCCGTCCCGGGCGACATCTGCATCCGCAACGGCCACACGGGCGTCTACATCGGCGGCGGCCAGATGATCCACGCGCCGCGCACGGGTGATGTCGTGAAGGTCGCTCCGGTGCAGCGAAGCATGTGGTACGTACGCTATTAAGCGCTCAATCAGATGACGTATGAGGGGAGGCAATGAAGCCTCCCCTTTCATTTGCACGATTTTACCCTGATTGATCTGGCCTTATGTATATAAGCTCATATTTGCAAGAATGGCTCCAACGCGTGGTAATATGATACGGATATATACTCGTACGTGACACGATGCTCGAACAGGGGGTTTTACGTGGGAGAGCATTCTCAATCGATTAGCAGACGTAATTTTGTAGGAGCCGGCGCAGCTCTCTGCGCCACTGCAGCAGTGACGACTTGCCTTCCCAGCCAGGCACTCGCAGTGCCCACCTCGGCCGAAAAGCGCGCTGAAGCGGCAGCCGTTCTCGAATCGCTCAACGCCATGCAGGAGCAGCTTGACATCGCATCCGCAGCTTACGCGGACGCGCTGGCCGAGCAAGAAGCTGCGCAGGCTAAGATGGACGAGGCCCAGGCCGCCATCGACGAGGCAAAAGCTCAAATCGTCGTTCTTCAGGATCACCTGGGCACACGCGCTCGCAGCATGTACCGCTCGGGATCGCTTACCTTCCTCGACCTTCTTCTTGGCGCCACCGACTTCAAGTCCTTCACGACCAACTGGGATCTCCTCAACGACATGAATGAGGACGATGCGGAAATGGTCCAGCAGACCAAGGACCTCAAGGCCGAAATCGAGGCCCAGAGGGCCGTCTACGAGGAGCAGGAGCGCATCGCCGCCGAGAAGGCTGCGGAGGCAGCCGAGGTTAAGGCGGAAGCCGAGGCCGTTGTTGCCGAGATGCAGGCAACCTACAACGCCCTTTCCGCGGAGGCCGCAGAGCTTCTGGCTCAGGAACAGGCTGCTCGTGAGGAGGCAATGCGCCAGGAGGCTATCCGCAACGAGGAGAGCGGCAATGCGGGCAACAGCAACTCCAGCACCCCTCCCGCCAACGTCAACAACAACAAGCCCCAGTCAGTCTCGGGCAATGCTGTAGTTGATCGCGCGTATTCGCAGATCGGTAAGCCCTACAAATGGGCCGCCTGCGGACCTGATAGCTTTGACTGCTCAGGCCTTGTTAGCTACTGCCTGAGCGGTAGGTTCGGTTACCGCCTTGGCAGCACTACCACTTTTATGGGATGGACGCGTGTCACCGAGCCCAGACCGGGCGATGTTTGCACCACGTCTTCGCACTGCGGCATCTACATTGGTGGCGGTCAGATGATCCACGCGCCCCAAACCGGTTACACCGTCTGCGTGGCCAGCGTGCGTTCCAACATGATCTACGTTCGCTACTAAATAATTGAGCAAAGCACCAATCGGCAGCCTCCTTCGGGAGGCTGCTTCATATAGGAAGAAAGGAACTGCGATGCGTGTATCCATACCTCTTGAGAATGGCTACCTACCCGACCGCCACGGAAAATACGCTGAGGAAGAGCTCATGATCGACGGGCACCCCTTCGTCTCCTTCCCCATCGAGATAGATAAGGTTCCAGAAGGCACCGCATCCTTGGCTGTCGAATTCATCGACTACGACGCCATCCCCGTAGGGGGTTTTTGCTGGATCCACTGGCTCGCCTGCAACATCGACCCCCAAACACGCCTCATCCCCGACAACGCAAGCGCACTCGAGCTCATAGACATGGTTCAGGGGACTAACAGCGACTGGTCGCCCCTTGCCGGAGCCCACTGCAAACCGGAGATCATACGGCGCTATGCAGGGCCCTTCCCGCCCGATAAAGACCACGAGTACACGCTTGTCATCTACGCGCTCGATTGCATGCTCGACCTTGAGGAAGGTTATTACCAAAACGAATTCCGCAAGGCTATTCGCACCCACGTTCTCGAACGCGTCGAGCTTGACTTCATGAGCAGAGCCTAAATGACTTCGCAAACCACTCGACAAGCATCTTCTTAGGCTATTTGGTGCATACAACAAGGGACCCGGCAATGAGAGCCAGGTCCCTTTCTTTTTAGATTACGCTCGTCACAAGTCCTTGGAAATATGCTCAGCCAAGGTCAAGCCGAAAGCTAGATCCTAGAAGTCAGCCTCCATATAGTGGTCGAACTCCTCGTAAATTTCCTCGGAAGGCTCCTTGGTAAGCTTGGATACGACAACGATCACGATGAAGGACAGGACGAAGCCCGGCAGCAACTCGTACACGGCGAACCAACCGCCCAAGGGAGCGATGAGCATATCCCACAGAATGACGGTCAGACCACCGGTAATCATGCCAGCAGCTGCGCCCTGAAGAGTGGTGCGACGCCAGTACAGCGACAGCAGCATCAGCGGGCCGAAGGAAGCGCCCAGACCAGCCCAGGCATACGACACGATGTTGAAGATCGAAGAATTCTGATCAAGTGAGATGGCGCAACCGAAAATAAGAACGGCAACCAGAGTGATGCGGGCAACGATCATGACCTGGTTGTCAGTCGCATCGCGCTTGAGCAAGCCCTTGAAGATGTTGTTGGCCACGGCAGAGCCGGACATGAGCAGATACGAAGAAGAGGAGCTCATGGCAGCGGCGAAGATGCCGGAGACAACCAAGCCGCAGAAGAAGGACGGCAGGATCATGCGGGACAGAATGATGAATACGTTCTCAGCAGATGCCTGTGTAAGGAACTCAGTGGGCAGCACCGCGCGACCAATGAGACCGATGCACACAGCGGCGGACAGGGAGACGACCAGCCACACCATGGCGATGATACGGGACTTCTTGATCTCGTCGGAGTGGCGCACGCTCATGAAGCGGATGAGGACCTGCGGCATACCGAAGTAGCCAAGACCCCATGCCAAGCCAGAAACGATGGTGATGATACCGTAGGTGTTGGCCTCACCGAACAGCGGCAGACCGTTCTGGATGACCTGATTTCCCGCTTCGTCAAGAACCGGCGACGCAACGGTGGTAGCCGACAGGAAGCCGGGAATGTCGGACAGGAAAGCGATGGTGTTATCGATACCGCCCGCCTGGGCAACACTGCCGATGAAAATGGTCACCAG
>JAFXIM010000027.1 GCA_017533165.1 Eggerthellaceae bacterium | reverse complement strand
TCCAGACGCTCAACGCTAACATCATGTTTGGCAGCCACGTGCAGGAGTGGATCAACGTTGGTTCCGGCAAGAACAAGCCGAGTGCTTGCATTGAGTGCGGTGCTTGCGAGGACGCTTGCCCGCAGAGTATTTCTATCGTGCAGGAGCTTAAACGCGCGGTCGAACTGATTGGGTAGGGTGACGGACGGGCAAGCTGAGAAAGAGGTATTTCGATGAGTAAGATCGTTAACGAGCCGAAGAACAAGTTTCCGCTGTTTGTGAAGGTGCGCGAGCAGCTCGAGCACCGCGCGTTGTGGATGTACCTGCTGGTCGATGAGGCCAAGAAGCGTGGTTTGGACGATTCATTTGCGGAGGATGCCATCAAGCGCTGCGGCCTCATGCACGGCGCCGAGCATATTGCGAAGTCGGGTACGACCAGCGTGAAGGGCCGGAAGAAGGTGCTGTTCACCAAGAGTGCGCAGATTGTGTTCGAGATGAACGTGGTCGAGTGCACCGACGATAAGCTGTCGATCGATTTCCATTACTGCCCGCTGGTGAAGGCTTGGCAGAAGCAGGGTTGCTCCGATGAGGAGATTGCGCGTTTGTGCGACCTGGCGATGTGCGGGGATCGCGGTATTGGCGAGGCCCATGGTGTGGAGCTTGACCTTCCGAAGACGATCGCGCGTGGCGACGATTGCTGTGCTATTCGCTATGTTCGCCGCGAAGGCAAGGCCGAGGCGCGTTAATGGGCGAGTTTGATGCCGGGGTTTCTCGCGAGGGGCGGGTGGACGAGGGCGATGTCCGTGATCGGCAGGGACGCCAAGTGGATACGCCCGCTATAGCCAAGCGCCGTGAGCGCGAGATGCGTACCATCTCGCAGATGATCGCCCTGCATTGCGCGGGGTGCCATGGCGATCGCGACCGCTCGCTTGTTGCACATTGCGGCGAGCTCGTGTGTGCGGAGTGTTTCGAGCTGGATGCTTACGGCGTTTTGCGTACGCAGCGATGCCGACGCATGGGCGAGAAGACTTCGTGCGAGAAATGCGGCAACCATTGCTATAAGCCCGAGATGCGCGAGCGTATTCGCGAGGCCATGCGTTATTCAGGCCCGCGCATGATGACCAAGCACCCGGTGGCTGCCGTGCGCCATCTGCTGGGGAAGTGATGAGGTGGTAGGTCGGACTGCCGGGCGCGGGCGCGGGCGTTCTGGAGGGCGCGTTGGCGGGAGCCGAGGGGGGCGTGCCGATGGCGCTGCTGCCGAGGTGCTGCACATTGACGGCCTCGAAGTTTGGGTGACGCGCAAGCGCATCAAGAACGTACATTTGCGCGTGAAGCCGCCACATGGTCGCGTTGAGGTGTCGGCTCCAATTGCCACAACCGATGCTTTTATATGCGAGTTTGTCCGCGCTAAGCGCGCTTGGATTGAGTCGCGCATTGCCGTTGATGCGCAATCGCCGAGATTTCTTGCCGAGGAGGCGAGTCCCGAAGAGCAGGCTGAGTGGAAGGCCCTCGTTGGCGCCTGCGTTCCTGTGCTTGTTGCAAAGTGGGAGCCCATCATGGGTGTGAAGGCGGGCAAGTTGGCGTATCGCAACATGAAGAGTCGATGGGGGAGTTGTCAGCCTTCGACGGGGCGCGTTTGCATCAATACGCGTTTGGCTTTGTATCCGCCTGATTGCCTTGAGTACGTGGTGGTGCATGAGCTGTGCCACTTGATCGAACGCGGACACGGGCCGAAGTTTTACGCGCTTCTTGATTCGTTCTTGCCGGGGTGGCGCGTGAGCCGCGATAAACTGCGCGGCTAGGCTGCCTGTGGACGTTCGGCATGTGCGCCGTCATGGGGGTTGAGTTCGTTGTGCGGTTTGCGTTTTGTTGAGCAGGGCAGCGAGTCGTCTGGGCTTTTGACCTGGTCTCGTTTTTTGTTTTATAGGGATGGATTTAGGTGTCGCCGGCGCGACCTAAGGTCGGCCTGCGGCACCTGAGTAAAGCGCGTCTGGCCGTGCCAGCCGCGCTCGGCAATTGGGGTTTGTTGCATGGTTTGGCGCGCTTATCTTCTCTACCAAAATCTTGTTTTTGACGCTGTTTTCCCAAAGTAGTCTCACGATAGTCCCAATTTGTTTCCCTGGATGATCTCAGATTTTTCCCAAGCCGTTTGACCTCGTGTTTTGTTCTATTTTTCACGAGATTAGCCATGTAATATGGCTCGCACGAGTATGCCTTGTCCGTCTCGGGGATTGGATGAAGCCAATGGGAAGAATCTGCTTGTCGCATGCCTCTGCACTGGAGTTTTGGCGCTGCTATCGACCGTATATGGACAGGGAAGGGGCGCGCTTGTTTGGCCCGGGGGCGCTTGACCGGCGGGCGGGGTATCCGGAGAAGTTGATGCTTGAGTCGTCGATCGGTGGCTTACGTGCTGAGGGCTTTTGCTTGGACACCCGGACTCTTCGCAGGCTCGGTGTGGATCCAAATTGCGTCGAGCTGTTTGTCGATCGCGAGTGTCGCAGGCGGGTTGTTGATGGGGCCGTGCTGCATTCAACGCGTGTGCCTCTTCCGAGAAAAAGCATCCTGTCTGTTTCTTCGACTATCGATGTTGTGTCTCCCGAACTGTGTTTAGCGCAGATGGCAGCAGAAATGGATGGGATTGAGCTCATACAGCTATGCAGTGAGTTTTGTGGTTTTTACACTTTGGCGGACGGTAGGCGCGGGGATTTTCTTGCGAGGCTTCCCCTGACGAGCGTCGCGAGACTTGTCGCGTATTCTGAGCGGCTTCAGGGAGCTAAAGGGCTGGGTGCTTTTAGGGCTACTCTTCCCGTTTTGGCCGATGGGTCTGCGTCTCCTCGAGAGACTGCGATGTATCTGTTGCTTTGCTTGCCGAGAGCTCGCGGCGGCTATGGGCTGCCAAAGCCAGAGCTTAACAAAGCTGTGCCATTGAGCTCCGCCGTGGCAAAGGCTTTTGGGTCAGGCGTGTACGTTGCCGACATGGTGTGGGCTGAGCAAAGAGTGATAGTTGAGTACGACGGACTTGAGGGTCATACGGGTAGGGATCGGATAGCTCGTGACGCGTCAAGGCGCGACGCTCTGGTTGCTGAGGGTTACGACTTGTTTGTGGTGACGAACGACCAGATACGCAATCGAGGGGCTTTTGAGGAGATAACTAAGGCGGTAGCCCGAAAGCTTAACGTTGGTATGCGGATCAGATCCCAAAAGTTTGGCCCAAGGCACGATGCGCTTCGGGAGGCTTTGTTTGGCAGGTGATGCCTGGGTTGTGAGCTGGGGTGTCGTTGAGTGGGTGTTTGGGGACCGGCGTGTTGACGAGCAGTCGCTAGGGCTGGGGTGTCGTTGGGCATGAGCTAGGTTGTTGGATGTCAATTAGGCTCTCTTGGGTCAATTGGAAAGGCGTTTATGGCAATTCCGTTGACCTGGGTCAACGGAATTGGCGTTTTTGGGCGCCAGAGAGCGT
>JAFXIM010000233.1 GCA_017533165.1 Eggerthellaceae bacterium | reverse complement strand
TAGGCGATCGCTCAAATCGAAGGCAATTTAAAGAGCGGTTGGAAACTTAGGCGTCCTTACCCATGTTGACGGGCTTGCCCTCCTTGATCTGCTGATGGTAATCAGCAGCAGCGGTGAACAGAACGTCGGAAGAGGAGTTCAAAGCGGTCTCGCAGGAGTCCTGGATTACGCCGATGATAAAGCCGATGGCTAAGACCTGCATGGCGATGTCGTTGCCAATGCCGAACAGGGAGCAGCACAGCGGGATGAGCAGCAGGGAGCCGCCTGCAACGCCGGAAGCACCGCAAGCTGAAACGGCGGCAAGAACGCATAGAAGCACGGCGGTAACCGGATCAATGGAGATGCCCAGGGTATGAGCAGCAGCCATGGTCATAACAGTAATGGTGACAGCTGCGCCAGCCATGTTGATGGTTGCACCCAGCGGAATGGACACAGAGTAGGCATCCTTGTTCAAGCCGAGCTTCTCGCACAGAGACATGTTAACCGGAATGTTTGCCGCGGAGCTACGGGTGAAGAATGCGGTAAGGCCAGAATCCTTGAGGCAACGAAGAACCAGCGGATAGGGGTTCTTCTTGGTAACCACGTACACGAGAAGCGGGTTGGTGACCAGGGCGATGAAGAGCATGACGACAACGAGGACGAGGATAAGCTGGCCGTACTCGTAGAAAATCTCAAGGCCGTTGGTGGAAACGGCGGTATACACCAAACCAAGGATACCGAAGGGAGCAAGCTGGATGACCCAACGAACGACCTTGGAAACGGCGTCGGACACAGCACCAAACACGTCCTTAACGTTATCAGAAGCGGCACGCAGTGCAATGCCCAGAACTACACCCCAAGCGAGAATGCCGATGTAATTTGCATTCAAAATGGCGTTTACGGGATTGCAGAACACGTTAAGCAGCAGAGTGCCGATAACCTCACCGATGCCAGCAGGAGATGCCTGCTCAACCGCCGCATCGGTCACCAGGGTGACCGCAGTCGGGAAAATGTAGCTGGCTATTACTGCACAAAGCGCGGCGATAAGGGTGCTGGCAACATAGAGCACAAGCACCATCTTCATGTTTCCAACAGCCTTAGCGCGGCACAAAGCGCTGATGACCAGGAAGAAAACGAGAACGGGAGCCACGCCCTTCAAGCCAGCGACGAACAAATCGCCGAGCATAGAAATGACGGCATTACCGGGAATGGTAAGCGCCAGGATCACGCCGATAACAAGACCGACGAGAATACGCTTGATCAAACTAATCTCAGCGTACTTTACAAATACATCTTTGACGGCCACGAAAGACCTCTCCTTTCAGTAATGCGCACCTGCACCCACGGGCTTAACCAAGCCCGCACGCGCCAGCGCGCACTTCCCCTTGATTATCCAAAGCTTACATATAATAGCAGATCAAGCACAGTTGAGATAAACTTTGTCAACAAGGAGCTGCCGCCTCACGGGAGCGGCTGCAATCAGTCATCAAACGTTCGATCGGAGGGCGCATGTACGAAAGCTTTTACGCGAAAATCAGCGCGCCCTTTCGCAAATCAAAGCTTATGCTCAAGGCTGTTCCCGCAGTCGACAGGCTGCTCACTGCCTCTTTCTATCTGAGCTACCCCCTGCTGCTCATACTGCTTTTACTCGAGGGCCTGTATGGGGAGCACGGCTTTGCTAGTTTTAAGCATCTAATCGTATGCCTTTTCTCCCCCGCTCTCGGTTTTGTCCTGGTTAGCTGGATGAGAAAGCGCGTCAACGCTGCACGCCCCTACGAGATGCACAACATTGACGCCCTCATAACCAAGGACTCGGTGGGACAATCCTTCCCGAGCAAGCACGTGTACTCAAGCTTCGCCATCGCCACGTGCTGGCTGTCGTATTCGCATGTTTTCGGCGCGATATTTGCCGTGCTCGCCTTCTGCATTGCCCTCATCCGCATCATAGGTGGGGTGCACTTCCCCAAAGACGTTGTCGCAGGCTCTCTCGTAGGCGTCGCTTTCGGTAGCCTCAGCCTGATTCTGTAAACGAAAGATCTTCTCCGCGCCAGCATTCAAGCAACAAGGACTTCCATGCTGCCCAAATGGCGCGAACGACCCCTACACTCATAACAAATCGGGCTCATGAGTGAAAGCGGGGCGAATATGGCCAGTCAGGAAAAGCACACTGCCCAGGTTGGCAAAAAGGCAAACGAAAACACATGGAGCAGTCGGGGCATTCCCCCTTTGCTCGTTGCCGCATGGGTTAGCTATGCGCTCATGGTGATCATCAACGTAAGTTTTGAGGCACTCAGGTTTGGCGGAACCACATCGGCCGAGGTTTCCAACCAGGTGTTCGCATGGTTTACCCCAGCTGGCTACGCTTTTTCCATCTGGGGTCTTATCTATGTGGTACTAGGCATCTGGATGGTGGCGGCAACGCGCTCGGTTATGAAGTTTGGCAAGGACGAAAGTCCGAGCCTGTCGACCTTCACGAGTACAAACATCCTCAACGTCGTGTGGATCACCCTGTTTCACCTGCGCTACATCGAAGCCTCGGTCGCCGTCATCATCATGCTGCTCGCTGCTACGGGCTTGCTTTACTACAGCGAGCACCGAACGAGCGCAGAGCCAATGCGCACCATCCCCGTATCCATCTACTTCGGTTGGATAAGCGTTGCGAGCGTGGCGAATGTCGCGCACCTCATAGCACGATACGCAAGCTTCTCCACGCCTGTCAACGAAATCAGCACGGTGATAGTCGCCCTTGCCATCCTGGTAGCTGGATACGCATTGTCTCGCGTAGAAAACGACCTGGTCTACCCGCTTGTCATCATCTGGGCTCTCGTAGGCGTAGGGGTTCATCTGCTCGACGTAAGCCCCATGACCTCAACGGTGATCTTCGCAGTAACAGCCGCAGGTGGCGTGCTCACCTACGCTCACGCCTCCGGCGATCCTCTCGGAAAGATCAAGGCCAGAATAGCGAACGTTTAAGGCAGAACTAGATCTTCACCTCGAGTTCTCCCCTTTCGATGCGCCTGAGGCACCTCAACTCCAAGACCATGAATACAGACGTGGTGAAGATGGCGAGGAAGTCTGCAACGGGGACGGCAAAATACACCGCATCGAGGCCGGTGTACTGCGGGAGCAGCAGCGGCAGCACCTCGGGCAGGACGAAGTACATGGGGATAAGGAAGATCACCTGACGAGTCAAGGTGAGAATCGTGGACTTAACGGGCTGGCCTGTTGCCTGGAAGTAGTTGGATCCGACGATCTGGAAGCCAACGATGGGCAGCAGGATCAGCTGAACGTTGAGGGCGAACACCGTGAAATCGGTGAGGGCGGGCTTCGTAATGCCGAACAAAGCCACCACCTGGACGGAGAACACGTGCGCGAGCACCCAGAAGAACACGGAGAGTGCAGTAGCGATGCCGATACCCCACGCAAGCGTGGTACGCACACGCTGGATCTTTCGAGCTCCGTAGTTAAAGCCGAGCAAGGGTTGAATTGCCCCCGAAACACCGATGATAGGGAGCACCGAGAACATAGCTATGCGCTGGACCACGCCGATGGAGGCAAGCGCATCTTCCGAACCAATGGGGCTGAGAGCGCCGTATTTAACGAGCACGAAGTTGGTGACCAAGCCCACGAGGAAAGCTCCGAGCTGGACGGCGAAGCTTGCCAGGCCAAGAGCGATGATCTTCACAGCGGTGCGCGGGTCAAAGGCCATGCAGCGCAGCTTGAGCCTCAAAGGAACGTTTTTCGTACGCGTGAAGTACCAAACCACGGTAGCCGCTGACACCGCCTGTCCGCAGACCGTTGCAAGAGCACTGCCGGGAACATCCCAGCCCAAAACCAAGACGAAAACATAGCTGAAAGCCGTGCAGGAAACCGCACCGATAACCATGGTCAGCAATGCGCGGTTGGGAGCTCCCGCCGTACGGATGAAGTTGTTGACACCGGCGCCAACGCACTGGAAGACAAAGCCAAGGCTCAATATCTGGACGAAGGT
>JAFXIM010000232.1 GCA_017533165.1 Eggerthellaceae bacterium | reverse complement strand
CATCGCCACCCATATCCTTGCCTACGAAGACGAAGGCAGGGTGGTGTTCATCGAAGGCAACTTCCAGGATTACGAGGAAGACCGCCGCAAGCGCCTACTGCTCCCGCTTCAACTTCCAGGGCGGCGACCAGCAGAAGAAGGTGGACGTGCTCTCCGGCGGTGAACGCAACCGTGTGCACCTCGCCTGCATGCTGAAGTCCGGCGCCAACGTGCTCCTGCTCGACGAACCTACCAACGATATCGACGTCAATACCATGCGCGCCCTCGAAGACGCGCTGGATAACTTCGCCGGCTGCGTGCTCGTCATCAGCCACGACCGCTGGTTCCTCGACCGTATCGCCACCCATATCCTCGCCTTTGAAGACGAGGGCCACGTGGCCTTCGTGGAAGGCAACTTCCAGGACTACGAAGAAGACCGCCGTAAGCGCCTCGGCAAAGAAGCCGATACCCCGCACCGCATGAAGTACCGCAGGCTCACTCGTCAGTAAGATGAGGTGGTGGTGAGAGTTTTTGGGGAAGGGGAAGGAACTTTTCTGAAGAAATATTTGTAAATTTATATCATTTTGAAATATCATGATTAATTTACAAATATTAAATAAAATACCCACTGAAATACTCACAAATTAAAAAGATGTGAGTGGATTTCTTCGGATGAATGTGGGTATTCTATCCCAAAGGGGATAAGCTTTTCAAGCATTGGCTTGACCTGTTCCCTACCCGCCTTCTAGTTTAAAGTATAAGGGCTGCCCAACGGCAGCCCTTATATTTTAAGATTTCTTGTTCAGCTAAGGATTCACAACTCTTCACAAGTTTCAATCGAAAATTTGCTAACTCCATCCAAAAATATCTACAAGTAATTACCATAGACCTCTACGAATGCACTTGCTTTTTACGAAAATATTTTCGTTGCCCTGAATAGCTTCAATACGCCTAGCTCGTTGGCACTCCCAAGTATCGACCGGGTACATTTCATCCCAGGCATCCATCAGTTTTCTTTGCTGGGAACTCATTCGATATCTGGAATAGCTATCATCCATATACTTATAAGTTCGTGCTATTATGCCTCGTGATTTCGCTGGAGGTTCAACTTTATTTCCTTTTACCTTCATTGGACAAATACCAAAGGTTGACGGGATACTCGGATCAAGCATTTGAAAATTGTGGTTTGAACGAATAGCATTTACAGCTCCAATCGCCGGGTACAGATTATACATGTCAGCTTCCATAAAGCGATATTCCTTGCTTACTTCACCTGCACACCTTCTCCCTCGATAGGGTTTACCACTTTTAGTAATGCAAAGAGGATCTCCCTCGCGCCACGCAACAAAAGAACGACCGAAGTTTTCAGCGGGGACTATATGTTCCCATTCTACCCTTTCAGCTCGTTTATCATGCTTCGGAGTTACGAAGCCATCTGGGAGACAAACTCGTTTCATCTCATTAAACTCCGCTTCGCAATAAACTGTTATTCGGTGGTCATAATAAACCTCTTCTTCCAGCAGTTTTTTTGCTACTGTAAAACTTTCGTTGGTGGTATTTCCAGCTCCAAAGGCAGGGATAGAAAACACAAACAGTATTGTAAGAAAAAAAACTAGTTTTATCGCTTCTTTCATAAAAAAATAAAAATATCGCATAAACTTCAATCAGAAGAAAAGGCGGAAGCAACCCATGCTGCTCCCGCCTTAAACTTATTATGCTTAACGTTACCGATTCTTGAACAACGAGAGATCGTCGGCCCACTGATCCTTCAGTTCACCATACAGATCATACAGTTTGATTTTCATGGTGTACTCGACAAGCTTCTGTCCATCGGGTGAACGCGTGACTATATCGGTAAGCTCCACATGCATCACATAATTGAAGTTTAACGCCGACTCATCCAGCACTCTGACCTTACCAGACTTGACTAGGACTGACGAAATACGATCGTATATATCGCTGACTCTTAGGTTCTCATCATGAGTGTTGTTGCGGATAGCCGTTACGATAACGCGTGGAGGTTTCTTCGCCTTGGTGAAAATAGGAGACTGAAGCATCTGATTTGTCATGTTTTCGGCAAAGGCGATGATATCCGAAAGACTAATCTTAGTATCAAGTTTGATACGTTCAGACGAGTCGACAATGGATATCGAAGTGAACCGTCCAAAGCTACTACCGGTATCCGAAGGCATACAACCCGAAACAGCCACTGCAGAAAGCAAGGCAATCGGCGCAAAGAAGAACTTTTTCATAGTCTTTCCTTTAGGTTATAGAAAATCTCTTTTCAGTACGCCGGATGCAGTGTCGGATCAGGTTCTGGTACCCATATCTGCACATCTTCAGGGAAGCGCAGAGTCACAGTCGCTCGTACTGCACCGGGAGTCTTAGCCATATTCACAATGGTCTTTTCACCAGATTCAGCTACCGGAGACCTCTGCCATGCTGCCGTATAGAGTAGCGGGGCACCATACTGGTCTTCCCACACAACCTTATGCTCAAGAGGGACTTTCTGCTGGCTCAGATTCACCACGCGAACAATACAGCGTGGCAAGTCAGATGAGGTATCCACTGTCGCATTCGCAATAGCCAAGCAACTGCGAACACCTTCATTACCAAAAACAACACGAATCTGAGGATGAGGATCGACCACCAGCGGCAAAGGTTGGGGTTCCTGCTTTGCACAGGCGCAGAGGGCCATGATCATGACCAATAAAACGGTGAGTCTGAATTTCATAAGCATTCACCCATTGTCCAATGGTGCGACTACTTCACCCACGAATTTTTATTAGCATAGGCACGAAGCTGCTTATCATAGCTGACCGCGTAAACCACAGTAGGACCTTCAGCGGCAATATCGACCTTCGTACTCGCAAACACATTACCCTTAGAAAGAGTTTCGACGGTAATCTGCTTGGTGTTCGCAGGCACATACATACGAGCTACGAGAACCTTATTCGGCAGAGACAGCCAAGAACGAGTATCAGGACGCTGAAGCTTGCTTGCCGCACCGGCCCCAAGGATACTACCAAGACCGGCCTTTTCAGAAAGAGCTCCCACCGCTCCAGAGCGGATAAGTCCAAGAGCCATCATGGTATAACGCCAAGGCATATTGTCCTGTTCGTCGCGCAGAACGATGGATTCGATCTGGCTAAGAGAAGACATGAAGACAGACTGGCCACTCGCACGAACACGAGCACCACTGACAGGAGAAGCAATGGGGGTAGCAACGGCAAAATTTACAGCAGCGGCATACTTGCCAACAGCAATAGCTTCACTATGCTCTTTCTTTTCAGGAGCGAAACCATCGGCTAGGATAATATGGACAAGCTTCTTGCCTTCCGGGGCGGGCTTGAGAACTTCCTTAGCGGCAACCTTGGCTGTGTTGCACTTGCTGTTGTTCTTCACGACCTTTTCATAAGCTATGCGTGCATTATCCCGAAGAGACTTATCCTTAACAGTAGTGTCAAGGCTGTCGAGCTCGTTCATCACAGCGTCTATATAATCGCCGAAAGGATTGACGTAGGCACTGCTGACAAGAGAGGCCTTCTTCTTCGCCGCAGCGGAACGCTTATCGGGAATCGCACTGATAATCTTTTCGACTTCCGCGTTCTTCTCCCTAGCTTCAAACTTAGCCATACGTTCCTGAAAACGTTCCCATTCCTTCTGCTGGCGTTCGATAGCACGGCGAGTAACATTGTAAGCCTTGCGATCGCCCATGAGCAGATACGAGAGGGCCTTATAGTTGAGTACCATCACCTTTTCGTAGCCACGAAATCTATAGTCGCCGATTTCCTCAAGGCCGGTAGCTGCACCCACGCCCGTCTTACCGAAAGAAACTGCCTTGGAGAAAAAGCCTCCTTCTTCGACTTTCTCCATCTTCTGATCGGCTGCGTCGAAATAGACGAGAGCGCGTTCAATGTCGCCGCAGTTCAGGGTGAGCAGGCCGCGTTCGGCAATGGAAAGTTCGCTGTTGTCATCAATCAGCTTTTCCTTAATCTCCTCAGCGGACATGGACTTACCGTCTTTCATGAAGGGGGCGTTGACGTCAGCAACAAGGCTGTCGAACTTACCACTCTT
>JAFXIM010000231.1 GCA_017533165.1 Eggerthellaceae bacterium | reverse complement strand
TCCTGCGCAGAGCGGAACTTGGCAATGGCCTTGCCGACCGTCTTCGCAATGTCAGGCAGCTTTTCGGGACCGAAAATGAGGAAGCCGAACAGCAGAATGAGGAAAAGCTCAAATCCACCGATGCCAAACAAGGTTGAACCCCTTTGCTTTCTCGTGTCTCACAATTGCCGTCGCGCGCACGCACAACGACCCGTTCGTACGATTAATTTTGAAACGCCGCGGTGTGATTCCCCCATCACATCATGGCGTGCCAAAACTCACGTAACCGCATCATTCTATCTCATAAGGGCCCTGCCACCTACCGCAAGGCCCTTCATTTGCCAAAACCCACCTAACCGAAGCAGCCAAGGCCGCCAGCTGCTAGAGGGAGAACAAGGTGAGGGCCATGGTGGGAATGCACAGCGCCAGCGCAAGGATAACGCACACGACGATGGTGAACACGCGCTTGCGGCGGGCCGCCTTCTCTTCCTGCTCCTTCGCCTTGCGCTCACGCTCCTTCGCAGCCTCAATGCGGGCCGCCTTCTGCTTTGCGCTCAGCTTCTGCTGCTTATGGCCGGACTTCTCTGCCATATCGCTTCCTCCCGTTTTCCCTAGCGGGGCCTTGGTTTCTACACGTTGCACCAGCGCTCGAGCTAAAGCCTGAGCTTGCTGCGAATCTCGATGACGCGAGCGATGTTTCTTGCCACTTCCACGTCGACGTTCCACTTGTTCTTTTCGTAGAGCACCTTGCCGCCGACCATGGTCATGAGCACGTCATTGCCGTTGCAGGTGTTCACCACTGCAGAAACGGCATCCGTCGCCGGCGACTGATGGGAACTCGACAGGTCAACCGCAATAATGTCGGCGCATTTACCCACATCAAGCGTACCGATCTTGTCCTCAAGGCCAAGCGCGCGGGCACCACCGATAGTGGCAATCTCGAGCGCAGTCTCGGAATCGAGGAACTCGCCCACATTGACGGCACGCTGAATGAGCATGCCCAGGCGCATTTCGTTGAACATGTCGGTCGAGTCGGTCGCCGCGGGAGAATCGGTACCAAAGCCGACGTTGATGCCGGCCTTCAGGTATTTGGTGGTGGGAGCAACGCCCATGCCAAGCTGCGCATTGCAGCGCGGGCATACGGCAACCGAGACGTTGTACTCCTTAAGCTTCATGATGTCCTCGTCGTTTACGTGAACGCCATGGATGACCAGAACGCGTGGCGATTCGAAAGCATCCCAGTTGAGTGCGTAACGCACCGGTGTGACACCCGTGGGAAGCCAAGGCGGAATCTCAACGAAGCCGCGCTTTTCGTCCATACCATGAACCGAGAAGGGCGACGATCCATAGCGCACGAAGTTGTACTCCTCGCGGCTGCCGGCTAAGTGCATGGCAACCGGAAGGTTTTCCTTGCGGGCAAACTCAGACACGCGCCTAAACACCGAAGGATGCACGGCGTGAAGGCTTGCCGGGGCAATGCCGATGGTCACGCGGTCGGAATCGACAGCCGCGCGCCAGTTCAGAATGTCCTTCTCGGCCGAACGCATAGCCCAGTCAACTCGGCGCTTGTCCATCGCGCCCACCTCGCGGTAAATGACACCGCGAAGACCGAGCTTCTGAGTTGCCGTACAGGATGCACCCGTAGTGGTGATGTCAGCAATGGTGGTGATGCCGTTAGACAGTGCATCAAGGCCACCGAGAATAGCGGAATCAAACCAGTCGGCCGTTTCCATCTTGGCGCTTTGCTCAAGTACCGATTCAACCCAGGTGGTGTAGGGCACATCGTGAACGACGCCGCGCATAACGGAATTATCGAGATGGGTATGTGTGTCAACCAAACCCGGCATGATGGCCGACAACCCGAAGTCGCGCACTTCCTCATCCGGGTAGCGAAGCCTGAGCATGTCGGCTTTGCCGATGTCGCGGATGAGGCCGTCGCGCACGAGGACGGCACCGTTATGCAGGGGCTCGGACGAGACAGGCAGAACATATTGCGCACAGAGAAGCATGGACACCTCGCTCGAGTCTTGAATTCGGATATCAAACGCTCATGATACCACGCCCATCCAAGCGCTTGCCTTACACCGCGCCCCTGCGCTTCCGTGAAACGACGGACGGCAGCGCAGGAAAGCCTTGCGCTTACCTTCTCCACCTTCTCCGCCCCCTCAACCTTCTCCACCTTCTCCGCTACATGCCACGCCAGCAGCAAAAGACCTGTATGACGCACCACCCCGCGCGCTCTGAAGATCGTCGGCGCTTTGGTTGCATTCGATCAAATGCATGAGAAAATGGACGTTGGCGTTTTTTTAGAGCAGTACAGGATGGTCTTCACATGCAGATCATGGACATGACATACATTCACGCGCCCGCAACCTACGATTTCCGTGAGCGCTCCATTATGTACGGACCGGTTTCCGACATGGTTCCGTCAACCCCGATCTTCGAGATGTACCCGCTTGGCCTCACCACGCTGTGCGAATACCTCGAGCGCCACGGCCTGCGTGCGCGCATCTACAACCTCGCTTCGATGATGCTGCACAAGAAGAACTTCGACGTGGAGAAAAACCTCTCCCGCCTGCAGTCTCGCATGTTCGGCATCGACCTGCACTGGATGCCCCACTGCCACGGATCCATCGAGGTAGCCAAGATCCTCAAGAGGCTGCACCCCAAGGTACCGGTAAGCTTTGGCGGTCTGTCCTCAACCATCTTCCATGAGGACCTCATCAAGTACGACTGCATCGACTACGTCTTCCGCGGCGACTCCACCGAGGAGCCCATGCGCATGTTGGTCGAGCGCATCGCCATCGCGGACAAAACCCACACGCCGCTGGGCGATCTTTCCGACATCCCCAACCTGACCTGGAAAGACTCCACGGGCGCCATCCACATCAACCCGCTTTCTTGGGTACCGGATGACATGAACGCCATTTCGCTGGACTACGACTACCCCATGAAGGGCGTGCTGCGCCATTATGATATGACGAGTTACCTGCCCATGAAGGGCTGGCTGTCCTACCCCGTCACGGCAAGCCTCACCTGCCGCGGCTGCGCCCGCAACTGCGCCACCTGCGGCGGAAGCGCCTATGCATTCAAGAACCACTTCGGTCGCCGTCGCGTGGCATGGCGCGACCCCAAGCTGCTGATCCGCGACATCGAGCACGTGCAGGAGCATGTCTGGGGACCTATTTTCGTTCTGAATGACTTCCTGCAGGCGGGACCCGAGTACACGAAGGAGTTTATCGAAGGCCTGCGCGGCAAGGTGCAAAACCCCATTGGCTTCGAATTCTTCGGCCCGCCGCCCGGAGGCAACGACTTCTACACCATGCTCGACAAGAACCTGAAGAGCTGGTCGGTCGAGATTTCCGCGGAAAGCCACGACGACGACGTACGCAAGGCTTTCGGCAAGGGCCACTACAGCATGCGCGAGCTTGAGGACACCATTGTTGACGCGCTTTCGCATCCCAACTGCGAGCGTTTTGACCTGTACTTCATGACGGGCATCCCCAAGCAAACCGCCGCCAGCGTGCGCGAGACCGGCGCCTACGTGCAGCACCTGTACGAGCGCGTGAACTACGACCCGCGCCTCGTGGTGCTCACCAGTCCCATGGCCCCGTTCCTAGACGTGGGGTCCATCGCCTTCGACAACCCGGAGGCTTACGGCTACAAGCTGCGCGCCCGCACCTTCGAGGAACATCGCGAACGCATGATCCTTCCCTCCTGGAAGCACATCATGAACTACGAGAGCGTCTACATGAGCAACGACGAGATGGTCGACGCCACCTACGACGCCGCGCTCGATCTGAATCGCGTTAAGGGCGATCACGGCATCCTGGATCCCGCCATGGCGGCCGCAACCGACCACCGCATCCGCGCAGCTCGCGAGCAGATGCACCGCCTTGACGACGTGCTCTACAACGGCACCGGACGCATTGACGCGCGCTTGGCTTCGCTCAAGGAGGAGTTCGAGCGCCTCTCCGAAAGCACTGTTGCCGAAAAGAGCGAGCTCAACTGGGCTTTCGACGTGAAACCCGTTCACGCGAAGAATCTGGCTAAGCTGTGGCTGACCAACGAGCCCGCAAACTATCTGGCACGCCTCAAAGGCGAGGCCCGAGCGGCGGGTTCGGGATTTGACTACCCCGATCAGACCAACGGCGTGAAGGCTCCCGCATGGAACGCGGACGGCACGGCCAACTGCACCTTCAAGGGCGAAGTCACCGACGGCATGGAAGACGGGCGCGCGCTTGCCGACGAGCACGGTGAG
>JAFXIM010000230.1 GCA_017533165.1 Eggerthellaceae bacterium | reverse complement strand
GCGCATGATTGTGAACTTGCGGATGATTGGGACTCGGACCGCAGTCGCAGTCATCTCGTTCGCACAGCTCGTGGATGAGAAGCTCCTGCTTGTCCCTGCGGAGAAGCCTCAAGGCAGCATCAACGATGAATCCCATCAGCATGCCGATGATGATCTTCGTTCCAAGGACCTTGGCAATGGTCTGCACGGGTACCTGCTCGGCTATGAATATGGGGAGCATTTCATCGGACGTGGACAGAAACACTGCGAAAACCGTACCCAGAGTAACCACGCGGCCGGCATAAAGCGCAGCTGCAGCCGCAGAGAAACCGCACTGCGGCACAGCGCCAAGCAGAGCGCCTATCACCGGACCGGCAGCACCGGCGTGGCTGATAGCCTCCTGCGTCTTCGTGCCCGTCTTGTGTTCGAGCCACTCCATAGCCAGATAGGTCACGAAGAGGAAGGGGATCAGATAGAGCACATCGCCAATGGAGTGCCCCAGGATATGTTGGACGATTACCTCAATTGGCTCTTGCCCGATGCCGTGGTTATGTGCATGCAGTTCATTCATAGCGGTGCATTATAGAAGAAGAGGAGCCCGTCTTGATGACAGGCTCCTCCATTCGGCTTATTTTTAAGCCCCGAACCGTTACCGACTCGAAAGCCCCTTAGTACATTCCGCCGCCGCCACCCATGGCGCCAGCGAGAGCGGACAGGTCCGGACCCTCCTTCGGGATCTCGTTGATGGTGGCCTCGGTGATGAGGATAAGGCTTGCAACGGAAGCCGCGGACTGAAGCGCGGTACGGGTGACCTTGACGGGGTCGTTCACGCCCATCTCGATCATCATGCCGCATTCGCCGGTCTTGCAGTTGCGACCCCAGCCAGCCTCGGCCTTCTTGACCTCGGCAACCTCAACGGAGCCCTCGTAGCCGGCGTTCTCGGAGATCGCACGAAGCGGAGCCTCGAGAGCCTTGCGGATGATGGCGACGCCGATCTTCTCCTCGTCGTCAGCCTCGATGGCGTCAAGCGCACCAATGGCGTTTACCAGAGCCACGCCACCGCCGGCGACGATACCCTCCTCGACGGCCGCGCGGGTTGCCTGCAGGGCGTCCTCGATGCGGGACTTCTTCTCCTTGAGCTCGGACTCGGTGGCAGCACCCACCTTGAGGACGGCCACGCCGCCAGAGAGCTTAGCGAGGCGCTCCTGGAGCTTCTCGCGATCGAACTCGGACTCGACGCGATCGAGCTCTGCCTTGATCTGACCGATGCGAGCCTCGATAGCAGCCTTGTCGCCAGCGCCGTCAACGATGAGGGTAGAGTCCTTGGTGACCTTGATGGTCTTGGCAGTGCCCAACATGGATGCGTTGGCGTCGGCGAGCGTCATGCCGAAGTCCTTGTCGATAACCTGAGCGCCCGTGACGGTTGCGATGTCCTCGAGGATGCGCTTGCGGCGATCGCCAAAGCCCGGAGCCTTGATGGCAACCACGTTCAGAGTACCGCGCAGCTTGTTGAGAAGCAGGGTGGCCAGAGCCTCGCCCTCGACATCCTCGGCAACAAGAAGCAGCGGACGGCCGGACTTCATAACGTCCTCGAGCAGGCCGATCATGTCAGAAATGGAGGTGACCTTCTGGTCGGTCAGCAGAACGAAGGGGTCCTTCAGCACGGCCTCCATCTTCTCCATGTCGGTGGCCATGTAGGGGGAGATGTAGCCGCGGTCGTACTGCATACCCTCAACGAGAGCAAGGTCCATGCCGAAGGTCTGGGACTCCTCGACGGAGATGGCGCCGTCCTTGCCAACGGCGTCCATGGCCTCGGCGATCTTCTCGCCGATCACGGGGTCGCCTGCGGAGATGGTGCCGACGTTTGCGATCTGCTCCTTGGTGGAAACAGGAGTTGCGGCGTCCTTGATGGCAACGACTACGGCGTCGACAGCCTTCTCGATGCCGCGGCGGATGCCGAGCGCGTCAGCACCAGCGGTGACGTTCTTGAGACCCTCGGAGACGATGACATCGGCCAGGAGCGTTGCGGTGGTGGTACCGTCACCTGCGACGTCGTTGGTCTTTACGGCAACCTCGCGCACGAGCTGTGCGCCCATGTTCTCAACCGGATCCTCCAGGTCGATCTCGCGGGCAACGGTGACGCCGTCGTTGGTGATGGTGGGGGCGCCGAAGGACTTCTCAATAGCGACGTAGCGACCCTTCGGGCCAAGCGTTACCTTAACAGCGTCAGCAAGCTTGTGGACGCCAGCGGCAAGGCCGCTGCGAGCGTCAGCTTCGAACTTGATTTCTTTAGCCATGACATTAGTCCTTTCTCTAGCCGATGACGGCGTACAAGTCATCGGCGCGCAGAATAAGCAGATCCTCACCCTCGTGGGAGATTTCGGTTCCGCCGTACTTGCCAAACACAACGCGGTCGCCCTCTGCTACGGGCATGGGCAGGTACTCGCCGTTCTTGCCGAGCTTGCCGGGACCTACTGCCACAACAGTGCCGGTCTGCGGCTTTTCCTTGGTCTCCTTGGCCAGGTACAGGCCAGAAGCGGTGGTGGTTTCGGCCTCATCGACCTTCACGATAACGCGATCGCCCAGGGGCTTAAGGTTCATGATCTGCCTTCCTTTCAAACTCATATTGAAGCATTGCTGCTTGGTACCTAGTTAAACACTCCTTCAAGTGGAGTGCTAGCACTCAGAGGTTACGAGTGCTAAACAATGGTTATCATACCAGCGCGATCAGCTAATGCAACGTTCCTTCAAGAAATGGAAACAAAAGCCACATTGGCGGCTAGCGCTTGTCTTCTCCTCCTCTCTTGCCTTTCACAGAAAGCTCACCTTCCCCCACCGCTTGCCTACCTCGGACTGCGCACCCCTCCCCCAGCCCGCGTCCCTCTCGCCTCCTTCAGTTGTTTCACTACTTGACAATGCATAATAGCTGGCTTAACATGCAACCTCAATGAAGATCAAGCTGGGAAGAGGAGGATCGTGAACGCGCAATTCAAAAAAGGCGTCCTCGAGCTGCTCGTTTTGGAGTCCGTCCGCGCACGCGACATGTATGGCTACGAGTTGGTCGAGGAAATCTCCGAAGCGATTGACGTAAAAGAAGGCACGATCTACCCCCTGCTCAAGCGTCTCACCAATGAACGTTACTTCGAGACCTACCTGCGCGAATCCACCGAGGGACCGCCGCGCAAGTACTACCACCTCACGGCCGCTGGCGTATTACGCGCCGAGGAGCTCCGACGCGAATGGACGGAGTTCAGCCAGGGAGTTAGCAAGTTTTTGGAGGAGCACAGCCATGAATAAGCTTCAGTTTTTAGCCGAGTTGAAATCCAACATACACATGCTCGAGGACGAAGAGCAGACCGACATCCTCGACGAGTACTCCCAACACGTCGATATGAAGGTGGCCTCCGGCATGACCGAGAAAGAAGCCATCGCCGAGTTCGGGCCCATTGATGAACTGATCGAGGAGATTTTGGCGGCATACCACGTCAAGGTTCCCGAGAAGAAAGCCAAGCCGCTGAGCGCAGGCGCCCACGGTATCGTAGAAGGCGGCAAGAGCGCTGCGGAGGCGGCTGCAGGAGCCACTAAGAAGGGCTACTCCAAGATCAAGGGAGCAACCCTGGGTGCTTTTGAGAAGATCCACGGCAAAGAGAAAACTGCGAGAAAGCCCCTTTTCTCCGCTGCTGCAAACGGCGTCGCACGAGGAACCTCCAACCTGTGGAGCAGGTGCGTAACCGCAACGAAGACCTGCATCCGTTGGTGCTGGAACGTCTTCGTTGCATGCGTGGCGTTCTGCTTCCTTGCCGCAGCGGTGTGCGCCCTGTTCGGGTTCGGCTTCTGCGTGGTTCTCATG
>JAFXIM010000229.1 GCA_017533165.1 Eggerthellaceae bacterium | reverse complement strand
CTGTTCGAGCCCAAGTTCAGCGAGTCTAGCTTCGGGTTCAGACCGAAAAGGAGCGCCCACGACGCGCTCTACGCTTGCAAGCGTCACATAGACGGGGGCTGCGGCTGGGTGGTTGACATGGACCTGGAGAGGTTCTTCGACACGGTATGCCAATCCAAGCTCATCCAGATTCTGTCGGAAACCGTCGCCGACGGGCGGGTCGTATCGCTGATACACAGATACCTGAACGCTGGCGTCATGGTGGACGGCAAGCTGGAGGAGACGAAGGTGGGCATGCCGCAGGGTGGGCCGCTGTCGCCGCTTCTGTCAAACATCATGCTCAACGAGCTTGACCGCGAGCTGGAACGACGAGGTCATCGCTTCGTCCGCTACGCCGACGACTGCATGATCTTCTGCAAGTCCAAGCGCGCGGCGGAGCGCACCTGCGAATCCATCATCAGGTTCATCGAGGGGAGGCTGTTCCTCAAGGTGAACCGAGAGAAAACATGCGTTGCGCGCTACAACGACGTGAAGTACCTGGGCTACGCCTTCTACCGCCGCAAAGGGGAATGCCGCTTCCGCGTGCACCTCGAGAGCGCCAAGGCGATGAAAGACAAGATTAGGGAACTCACCGCGAGGAGCAACGCCATGTCGAACGAGTACCGCCCGATAGCGGTCAGCTGCTTCGTGCGAGGATGGGTCAACTAGTTCAAGCTGGCGGATATGAAGACGCTGCTGAAGGAAGCAGACGAGTGGATGCGCAGGCGCATCCGCATGGTCTACTGGAAGCAGTGGAAGCGCATCCGCACCCGATTCAAGATGCTTCAGAGATGCGGTATCAAGAAGGGCAAGGCATGGGAGCATGCCAACTCCCGAAAGGGATACTGGCGGGTGGCTGGAAGCCCGATACTGGATCAAGCCATCAGAACCGAGCAGCTTCGCCGCAAAGGCTACCTATTCTTCTCGGAGCATTACGAGTTAGTTCATGTAAGTTAAGGGAACCGCCGTATGCGGAACCGCACGTACGGTGGTGTGAGAGGACGGTGCGCCAACCAACGACGCACCTCCTACTCGATTGTTCGTCGGTGGATTCAGGAAGCTGGGGCTTAACGGTGGGTCGCAGATTCTTGAGCCTCTCGACTTTTGTAGAAAGAGCTGTTTTATCTGCGGAAAGACAGGATTGCTTCTCGCGTTTTTAAGCGGCGCGGGGGGCGAGGGACTCTTGTTTGAAGCGCAATTTGACGCTATGGACATGCCTCTGTCGGTTTGCCTAAAATTACGCCTTCTTTTTGGAAGAAACTCCATATACGGGCACTTTTTGGTTCCGTAAGATGAAGAGTGATTGAAGGCATGGAATTCGTGCGGGCAAATGACGTATACGTCTTTGGCGAGCGTGGGCTCGGCGGTTGCTTGTCTTTGATGCAACTGGCAAGGAGGATTGGTACTTCGAGAGGAGAGGAACCATGAGTGAGGAAAAGATGGCTGTCGAAAACGTTGACGGCATCTCTGCCGACGGCAAAACTGCTAATCTCGCAGGTGCTGTGCTCGCTTCCGATGACGAGCAGGTCGGCAACCGCATCCGCGAGAAGGGCATCGCCTACGGCATGCCTTACAACAACAAGTACAATATGGATCTGTACCCCGACGTTCTCCACTGGGAGGAGGACGGCCTGACCGCCACCCGCACCACCATGTGGTCCGGTCCGGGCTGCCATTCCGGCTGCCAGATCATCTTCTACACCGACGAGGACGGCAAGCTCGTCAAGACCGAGGGCGACCCCAACAGCCCCATGACCGCCGGCCGCCTCTGCATGCGCTGCCTGGAGCTTCCGCAGATGACCAACAGCGAGCGCCGTCTGAAGTGGCCCGTCAAGCGCGTCGGCGAGCGCGGCGAGGGCAAGTGGCAGCGCATCAGCTGGGACGAGGCCTACGACATCATCATCGAGAACGTGCGCCGCATCCAGGACGAGACCGGCCCCGAGTCCATCGTCTCCATGATCGGCACCGGCCGCAACGTCTCCCAGGCCATCGCCCACAACCAGTACGCCAACTTCGGCGGCGCCGACCTGACGCTTTGCTTCCTGTCCGGCGACTCCTGCATGCTCCCGCGCACCGCGCTGTGCTACGTCATCATGGGCAACCAGTGGGTGGCCGACTTCTCGCAGTTCCGCGCCAAGCGCTACGAGGACGACCCCGAGTTCGTGAACCCCGAGGTCTCCATCATCTGGGGCACCAACCCCGTCATCAACAACGCCGACGCCTTCCTCGGCCACTGGATCGTCGAGTCCATGAAGCGCGGCACGAAGCTCATCACCATCGACCCGCAGCTCACCTGGATCGCCTCCCGCTCCGACATGTGGCTGCGCTTGCGCCCGGGCACGGACGCCGCCCTCGCCCTCGGCATGATGAACGTCATCATCAACGAGGGCCTGTGGGACAAGGAGTTCGTCGAGTACTGGACCTACGGCTTCGAGGCCCTGGCCCAGCGCGTCCAGGAGTACCCGCCCGCCAAGGTCGCCGAGATCACCTGGGTTCCCGAGGAGCAGATCGTCGAGGCCGCCCGCATGTACGCCAAGGCCAAGCCGGCTAACATCCAGTGGGGCCTGGCCGTCGACATGTCCAAGATCGGCGTCATCACCGCCCATGCCATCGCCTGCCTGGTCGGCATCACCGGCAACATCGACGTCCCCGGCGGTAACGTCCTCATCGACCAGGCCGCCGGCCTCGAGTTCGGGTACAACTCCGGCATCTGGGAGCTCGAGGGCACGCCCTACGTCTCCAACCGACTCGGCGTCGACCGCTACCCGCTGAAGAAGTACGGCTTCACCGCCTCCTCCCAGGCCGACTCCATCCTCCAGGCCATCGAGACCGAGAAGCCGCATCCGGTGAAGATGCTCTGGATCGAGTCCGCCAACCCCATCGCCAACATGGGCCAGGACGCGCCGCGCCTGTACCGCGCCCTGAAGACCCTCGACTTCGTGGTCGTCGAGGACCTCTTCATCACCCCGACCGCCGTCGCCTTCGCCGACCTGGTGCTTCCCTGCGCCATGTCCCACGAGCGCGACTGCATCCGCGTTTGGTTCGACCCGCTGCGCACCCTCACCAAGTGCGGCGAGTACCACGAGTGCAAGTCCGACGAGGAGATCATGATCGGCCTCGGCCACAAGATCAACCCCGACGCATGGCCCGAGTACGTGGTCGACGACCGCTCCTACATGAACTGGCGCCTCGAGCGCGACGGCGTCCTCGACAACGACGGCACCCAGATGACCATGGAGCGCGTCGAGGAGAAGTACGCCGGCATGTGGTACCACAAGTTCAACTACCGCAAGTACGAGATCGGCCGCCTGCGCCCGGACGGACAGCCCGGCTTCATGACCCCGACCGGTCGCTACGAGCTGTACTGCACGCTGTTCGCCAGCTTCGGCGACGATCCGCTGCCCTACTACCAGGAGCCGCCGACGTCCCCCGTCTCCACCCCCGAGCTCGCCGAGAAGTACCCGCTGGTCCTCACCACCGGCAAGCGCTCCTTCGAGTTCTTCCATTCCGAGTGGCGCCAGCCCGAGACCATCAGCCGCCAGCTGCATCCCGACCCGCGCTTCGACATCCATCCCGACACCGCTGCCGAGTACGGCATCATCGACGGTGACTGGGTGTGGATCGAGAACCAGATGGGCAAGATGAAGCAGCGCGCCCGCCTCAACCCCACGCTCGACCCGCGCGTGGTTTCCACCGAGCACGGCTGGTGGTTCCCCGAGCGCGAGCCTGCTGAGCCGAGCCTGTTCGGCGTGTTTGACTGCAACCCGAACAACCTCATCCCGCAGTGCGAGAACGGCACCAACGGCTACGGTGCTCCCATCAAGTGCAGCATCTGCACCCTGCGCAAGGTGACGCCCGAGAACGACACCCTCGAGGATCAGCCCACCTACCAGGTCTGCACCACGGGCTACACCCACGCGCCCGGCCACCTGTCCGACAAGCCCAGCTTCTACGACGGCTGGACCCCGGACTACGAGCCCGAGGGCTACTTCGACATCGAGAGCTACTGGGAGACCCACGAGCACGAGGCATACGTCCCGCTGCACAAGAGGGGCTAGAGGCTAGGCTGAGAGAAGGAAAGCGAGAAAACGAAATGGCTACGAGATACGGTCTGTTCATCGATTACGAGTTCTGCTCCGGCTGCAACGCTTGCGTTACCGCGTGCAAGATGGAGCATGGTTTTGAAGCCGGCGACTTCGGCATCGTTCTCCTGCAGGACGGCCCGCGCGAGTGCTCCGACGGCAAGTGGGAGTACAACTACCTGCCCATGCCGACTCATCTGTGCGATCTGTGCGCTGATCGAGTCCAGAAGGGCAAGCTCCCCAGCTGCGTCCATCACTGCCAGAGTGGCTACATGGTCTACGGTACGGTAGAGGAGCTGGCTGCCAAGGCTGCCGAGGCGGACAAGAGCGACATCGCTATCTTCGTCCGCTAAAGCGAAGACGTTTTACATGGCGGGGTGCGCGGACTTGTCCGCCGCACACCCCGCGTCTTTCCCACGCGCTGGGAAAGCGGGGAGGAGCGCTCATGTCGAAATGCGGCTATGCTTGCATGAACTGCGGAAGCTGCCGCGGTGTGCTCCCCAAGCCTATCTTTGTGCCTCGCTGCATTGAATGCGGGCACGACAACCCGTTTGGCAGCGAGGAGTGCGAGAATTGCGGGGCGTCCCTGATGCTTAAGCCTGGCGTGACCAACACGGCGGGAAGGCACCTTGAGGGCGAGAAGCGCAGGTAGGAGGAGAACATGATCGGAAAGCACAAGCAGGTGCGCGTGGCGTACACGGGCTACCTTGAGGACGGCACCGTGTTCG
>JAFXIM010000228.1 GCA_017533165.1 Eggerthellaceae bacterium | reverse complement strand
TATAATGAACCAGTTTGAAAACACAGCGTCTATGCTCGACGCTCTACCAAGGAGGAATACCAGTGGCAACCGTTTCTACCGCCGATTTCAAGAACGGCATGTGCATCATCAACAACGGCAAGATGTGCACCATCGTTGAGTTCCAGCATGTAAAGCCGGGCAAGGGTGGCGCATTCGTGCGCACCAAGCTTCGTGACATCAAGACCGGTCGCGTTGTTGACTACACCTTCAACTCTGGCACCAAGTTCGACCAGGTTCGCCTTGAGACCAAGAAGATGCAGTATCTGTACAATGACGGCGTTGACTACAACTTCATGGACAACACCACCTTCGAGCAGCTCGCCATCGGCGCTGACACCGTGGGCGACGCAGCCAAGTGGCTGAAGGAAAACGACGAGGCATCCCTGCTCTACGCTGGCGATGAGCTCATCAGCCTTGAGCCGCAGATGTTCGTCGAGCTCGAGGTCACCGAGACCGAGCCGGGCTTCAAGGGCGACACCGTTCAGGGTTCCACCAAGCCGGCTACCATGGAGACCGGCGTCACTATTCAGGTTCCGATGTTCATCGAGATCGGCGACGTCCTCCAGATCGACACCCGCGATGCTCGCTTCATCAAGCGCGTCTAGCAGGTAGATCACGCAAAACAACGCCTTGCAATCTGGCGGGTCCGATCGAGTGGTCGGGCCCGCTTTTCTTTTTGCGAGCGCGTGGGTGTCTGGTGCGAACTCGAAAACGCGGTGGGGAAGGTAAGCGCACGGCGCTTGGAACTTTGGCTTCGGGGCAAAGTAACGCTTTTACTCCGTTCGGGGTGTTTCTTGCCGTGATTTCGGTGGAGGGCGCTCTTAGCCGTGAAGGCTTCTTCTATAATTCGATAATTCACATAAATGCGTCCTGAGGCAAGCATGCCTCGAGGCGCTGATCGTAACTTGAAACGGAATATGAACAACGAAGGAGGTGCGAGTTCATGCCACGACTTCAGATCATGGATACCACCATTCGCGATGGTCAGCAGAGCCTCTGGGCGACGCGTATGCCCATCGGCGATATGCTTCCCATCCTGCCGAAGATGGACCGCGTTGGCTACTGGGCTATCGAAGCTTGGGGCGGCGCGACCTTTGACTCTTGCCTGCGTTTTTTGGACGAGAATCCCTGGGAGCGTTTGCGCGCCATTAACGCCAACACGCCCAACACCCCGCTTTCCATGCTCTCCCGCGGACAGAACCTCGTTGGTTACAAGCACTATTCCAAGGAGATCGTCAACAGGTTTATCAAGGCTGCCAATCGCAGCGGCATCGAGGTGTTCCGCGTATTTGACGCGCTGAACGACATCCGCAACGTCGTTGACAACGCTGAGGCCATCAAGGAATGCGGCGCGCACTTCGAGGGCGCCATTTCCTACACCATTTCCCCGGTTCACACGCTGGACAGTTTCCTCGAGTACGGCCAGCAGCTCAAGGATCTCGGTGCTGACTCTATCGCCATCAAGGACATGGCGGGAATGCTTACGCCGTATCGCACCGAGCGTATGGTCAAGGCCTTCAACGCCGAGATCGGTCTTCCCGTTCATATCCACAGCCACTATGTTGGCGGTATGGCGCCGGCTAACATCATCAAGGCCGCCGAAGCTGGCGCGGCCATTGCTGACACGGCTCACGCGCCGCGTGCCTTCGGTAACTCGCATCCGGCTGTCGAGATGATCGTAGCTGCGTTCCAGGAGAGCCGCTACGACACCGGTTTGGACCTGGACCTCCTCTTTGAGATTTCTGAGTATTGGGAAGAGGTGCGCAAGCGCGGCCATTACAAGCGTGGTCACTCCTCGCTCATGCACATGAAGGTGTACTCGCATCAGGTACCCGGCGGCATGATGTCCAACCTGGTCTCTCAGCTTGAGACCCAGAAGGCAAAGCACCGTCTGCCCGAGGTTATGGCCGAGATCCCCAAGGTGCGCGCAGAGGTCGGCTACCCACCGCTCGTTACGCCCATGTCTCAGATCGTCGGCACGCAGGCCGTCATGAACGTTCTTACCGGCAAGCGCTGGAGCCTGGTCTCTAAGGAGATGAAGGACTACATCTGCGGTTACTACGGCAAGGCACCTGGGCGCATGGACGCCGAGATCGTTGCCAAGGTTGTCGGCTCCTCCGACATCCTGCCGCCCGATGTCGCGCCGGGTTCGCTTGTCACCACCACCTTCGATGAGGTTGCAGCCGAGATCGGTGATCTCGCACGCACCGAGGAAGACGTGCTGATGTATGCACTTTTCCCGAACGAGGCCCGTACTTACCTGAGCAAGCACCGTACGTCCGAAAGAGTTGATTTCCTGCTGGAGCAGGAGTCCAGCGGCACCAAGGAGGAAGATTACGTGGACATCAATCAGATTCGCGAACTTGTCAAAGTTGCCGAGGAAAGCGGCGTCGGCGAGATCGTCGTCGAGGAGGAGGGCATTCGCATTGCCATCCGCATGCCCGGTCAGGCGGCAGCGCCTCTCGCCGGTGCAGTAGCCGCAGCGCCTGCGGCTCCGGCCGCCCAGGTGGCGCAGGCTCCCGCAGCCGCAGCTCCCGCAGCTGACGACGGCAAGCAGCG
>JAFXIM010000227.1 GCA_017533165.1 Eggerthellaceae bacterium | reverse complement strand
CTAAGGCTTTGAAGGCGGTCGACCGCTGCGATGAGGCCATTTCGTATAATGTATCCCCTGAAACATGCATAGATACTTTGCTGTTTGAAGTGAGAGAGGTATTTGATGGTTCGGGTTGCACCGATTAATCTTGCATATAACCCCCGTACGCTCTGGTTTGACCCGGGCGATATCGAAGTGAAGAAAAACGATCCCGTCATCGTGGAAACCGCTCGAGGCACTGAGTTTGGCCATGCGGCCAACGATCTTATCGAGGTGTCCGATGATGAGATCAGCGCTCTCAAAAGCCCGCTCAAGCCCGTTTTGCGCATAGCTTCTGAAGAGGACGTCGAAAAGGCTCGGGAGCTCGAGCAGATGAGCAAGGACGCGCTTCCCGCGTTCAAGGAGCTTGCCGCTGAGGCGCATCCGGACATGCATCCTGTTTCGGTGGAGTTTCTCTTCGACGGAGATAAGGCTATCTTCTACTTCGAAGCGGAGGAACGCATCGATTTCCGCGAGCTCGTTCGTCGCTTGGCATCGCACTTCAAGGTGCGCATCGACATGCGCCAGATTGGCGTGCGCGATGAGGCGCGCATTGTCGGCGGACTTGGTCACTGCGGTCAGGAACTGTGCTGCAAACGCATGGGTGGCGAGTTCTGCCCGGTGTCCATTCGCATGGCCAAGGAGCAGGATCTTTCCCTTAACCCGCAGAAGATCTCCGGTCTGTGCGGCCGCCTCATGTGCTGCTTGCGCTACGAATACGAGGCGTATAAGGATTTCAAGAGCAGGGCTCCTAAACTGAACGCCCAGATCAACACTCCCGACGGACTGGGTAAGGTTGTCGAGCTTGACGTGCCTCGCGAGATCGTATCGGTGAAGGTTGGCGAAGAGAAGCCCGTAAAGATTCCGCTTGAGGATTTCGATCAACCTGAGGAGGGGGCACGTCCTCATTCCATTAGCTCCGACGCGTGGGAGTTCGCGTTGGCTCAGGCTGCCAACGGTTACCGTCAGGATCCCGTTACCTTCCTTACGTCACAGTTCACGGGGGCCGACAAGCTTGCTGAGAGGGAATCGGTTCGCCATACGCCCGCATCTCAGAAAAACAAGCGCGCTGAGGCCGAGAAAGCGGCATCCTCTCGCAGCCACACGGCCAAGAGCTCTCGTGGAGTGCGCTCGTCTGAATCTGAGTCCGCGTCGGTTGCGGACGAGACTCGCAAGCCGCGCCGCCGCCGCTCAACCAAACTCAACGCAGGAGAGGCCCCTGAAGCCGTCAGCTCCGAAAAGCCTAAGACCCAGGAGGGCACCTCTCGCGAGGAGGCAAAGGGGGACAGGTCTTCTGATCGTAAGTCTGAGGGCAGGTCGCGCCGAAGCCGTCGTGGTGGCAAGGGCACGCCTGAGGCTCGAGGAAACGTCAAATCTTCTGCAGCACCCGAGGAAGAGCCGGCTTCTTCGCAGTCTCGCAAGCAATAGGGCTCCTCTCGTCGCAAGCAGGATGAGTCCAAAGACCAGGCAGCGAAGTCCTCGTCGGGAAGAACGCGTCGATCCCGCACGCGCAGGGAGTCTTCTCCTGCGGGGGACAATCCGCCTCATGAGAAGGTCCAGCCTCTCAAGTCAGGCCCGCGTCCGGGGCAGAAATCCTCGGCTCTGCGAGCTCACGCCGAAGCAGCGCCGGGCGTACGCGAGGAGGGCTCTGGGAAAAGCAACGAGGGCTCTCGCCGCCGTCCGCGTCGCCGTCGTCGCTCGGGGGTTCCGGCGAGGGATCTTCTGGCCAAGGAACTGAGAACAACTAGCCGCTAAGGAGGCGCTTGACAGTGCGCATCGATCACGCTTTGCTCACCGACCTGTACCAGATCACCATGGCTCAGGGTTACTGGGCTTCGGGTAAGGGTCAGGAGCAGGCCTGTTTCCACATGTTCTTTCGCAGCTATCCCTTCAAGGGCGGTTATGCGATAGCGTGCGGCATGGACCAGCTTGCGGAGATGATCGAGACCTTTGAGTTTACTCAGGACAACATCGATTACCTCTCCTCGCTCGCAGCACCCGGTGGCGGCCCCATGTTTGATCCCGAGTTCCTCGAGTACCTCAAGGACTTCCGTTTAAGCTGCGATATCGATGCCGTTCCTGAGGGTACGGTTGTGTTCCCCCACGAGCCTATCGTACGCGTGGTCGGTCCCATCATGCAGTGCCAGCTTATTGAAACCGCGCTGCTTAACTTCGTGAACTTTCAAACGCTTATCGCCACCAAGGCCGCTCGTGTATGCAGGGCTGCCAAGGGAGCTCCCGTAGCTGAGTTTGGTTTGCG
>JAFXIM010000226.1 GCA_017533165.1 Eggerthellaceae bacterium | reverse complement strand
GCTGGCGGCAAGGCTTACTTCATCGCATGCGATATGCGCAAGAAGGAAGATGCCGAGAAGCTGCACGCTTTCGCAATCGAGAAGATGGGCACCGTTAACGTCCTCATGAACAGCGCTGGCGTTCTGTGCCAGAAGCCCTTCCTTGAGCTTACCGACGAGGACTACGACTTCATCATGGAGACCAACCTGCGCGGCTATGTGTGGAACATGCAGAACTTCATCCCCGACATGGTTGAGGCTGGCGGCGGCTCCATCATCAACATCGCCTCCGTTTCCTCCGTGTGGCCCGAACTCAACTCCTACTTCTACGGCTGCTCTAAGGCGGCTGTCAGCAACCTCTCCATGAACGTTGCCAAGGAGTTCGCGCCCAAGGGCGTTCGCATCAACGTCATCATGCCCGGACTGGTTGAGACTGGCATGACCCCGAAGGAGATCCTCGAGGATCCGGCTGCCTACAAGGCCCTCATTGAGAAGTTCTGCCCGCTGGGTCGCTTCGGCCAGCCCGACGACATCGCCTATGCGGCAACTTACTTCGCATCTGACGAGTCCTCCTGGGTTACCGCAGCATCCATTGCTGTTGACGGCGGCGTGTGCATCAGCAACTAAAGCGCTGAATCATAGAGACTTTCGATAACCGCACCCTGTCGCCGCATCATCCGATGCGCGGCAGGGTGTTTCCGTTTGATAGAATCTGCCTATGGCATAAATAGGCAGAACCAGATAACAAACAAGGACTTTTCGCCACAAGTGATTCATAATTTGTAGCGTAATCATAGGGTACGCATGCAATGAACAACGTACCGTGGGGAGCAACCGTGAACGACCACTTCGTAGCAGCCGAGCTCTTGGACCTGCCGGCGTCCGAAGGAAGCTTGCCTCACATCACCCCGGCCATGATTATTGACGCCCTATCCGGGATCAACATCATCAGCAAGCCGAACAAACCCCGTCGGTCTTTCAGGTGGTTCATTCCCCTGTCTGACGGTGCTTCCTCTTTCTGCACGCCGGCCAACATGCACGCGGCATCAATGCTGTTCATATGCCCCCTCGAAAGCGCGCCGGTCTTCTTGGGAAAAAATCCCTCGGCCTTCGCGCTCGTCCATGCAGACAAAGTCGATGCAAGGTCTCTCGGCACAATCGAAGGCTATCTTGATCGATGCATCGTCGTAGACGGTATAAGCAAGATGAACCTCACGCTGCTCATACAGTCCTACTTCATCAAGATCCTCTTGTGGGAAAACGACCTGAAGAACATCTCGGTCCGTGGCGGAAGCCTTGCGGAGATCATTGATGCCAGCACGCCGGTCATCAAAAACTTCATCTTCGTATCCGACAACAACTTCAACGTGGTCTGCAAGACAAGCTACGTCGATCCACCCGACGAGCTACACCAGAGCATCGTCGATCGCGGCTGTCTCACGCCCGCCACCATTGCCGAAAAGCGATTCCGCCTGCCCGAGAAAACCTTCTATACGCGCAAGGCCTCGCATATCACGCCCTTCGACCGCGTGTCCTATCCCATCCACATCAACCATTCCTACTGCGGCTCCGTTTCCATGGCCTGCAACGAGTACCCTGATACCGAAGGCCTGCGAGACCTCTTCTCCATTCTGGTCAAGACCATCCACCCCGTATGCGCGCGGCTGTGGAGTTCAAACGCCACCTTCAACCTTCCCTCCTATTTCTTCTTCCTGAAACTTCTGGAGCATGAGGACATAAGCGATGCCTATCTGCATGCGCAGCTGGAAATGGCGGGCTTAAGCGAAGCGCACCGCTTCAAGGTGGTTCTCATAGACATCGACGAAGGTGTCGAACCCGAAAAGACCATCGCTGTCTCGCGAGCAACATCGTCCTTAAACGACGGACGCGTCATTTGCTTCCCCTACAAAAACCAGCTCATTGGCTTCCTATACGCTGGCGAAGGTGAGGCAGAACTGGCTCATGCGGTCACCATCAAAGAGCTCGACGCGCGCATCTGCCAGCCCTTCGAGATCGAGTGCGGCATGTCGTCGCTGTTCTGGAACATCACCGACCTCGATTTGGGATACCAGCAGGCTCGCATTGCGCTCGGCTTCAAGAAGGCCATCCAAAGCGAGCTTTTCGCCGGAGAGGAAGCGGGAAAGAGGACGAGCGTCTACCTGTTCGAGGAGGCGATGCCGTATTACCTGGTTGATCCGCACGGCAAAGACTCCCGCTTCATACAGACCATGTTCAGCATGTCCATTCCGCGCATTCTCTACGACGAAGACGTGGCGAACGGCACGAACCACGTTGCCCTGCTCTGGTTTTGGCTCAAGGACGAGCGCAACGCCACCTCGGTTTCGAAACGCCTCCACATGCACCGCAACACGGTTCTCTACCACATCGACAAGATAGAGAAGCGATTCAACTTTGATCTGGGCAAGAAGACGGCGCGCGACTGGCTGCTTCTGAGCTTCAAGCACTTCTTCCTCACGCAAAGCGATTCCTCGTTGACCAAGATCTTCGAGGATGAGCCGATCGAGGGCTAAGCAATTCGTTCAAGGCTGTCAGTTAATTCCCGAACGCGCTTCATTCGCGGCGACATTATTTGCTCCAAAATATCGATCTTTCTTTTGGAAGGTCGACCATATTCTCGCGTCCTCGAACGGCGTAACCTTCTCTCTTGGCAGAACACATAACGGAATGGCACCGCCCATCCAACCCTTTCCAGCGAGAGGCCGCAATCCCTAGGCGGCCTCTTGGCTTGGACGGGCGTTTCGCCCCTTCGCTTTAAAACAACCTTAAGGATGAGGAGAGAATATGGGAGCGCAATACATCAAAACGGCTGCGGCAGCATGCCTCATCATGAGCGCCATGATTGCGGGAACGGTAAGCTTCGGATTCTTCATGGATCCGGTTACCACTGATCTGGGTTTCGATAGATCGACCTTCTCCCTGTATTTCAGCCTCATCACCATAGTCGGCACCATCACCCTGCCCGTATACGGCAAGTTGATCGCACGCTTCGGAACGCGCGCCTTCGTCATCTTCGGCGGCATTTGGACTGGTCTGGCGTTCGCGGCCTTTTCATTGTGCAAGACCCTGCCGATGTTTTACCTGGTGGGCTGCCTCGGTGGCTTAGGATTCTTCGGCTGCAGCTATGCCGTCGTACCCGTCATCGTTTCAACATGGTTTGTCGAGAAGAACGGCCTTATCATGGGTATTGCCTCCGCCTGCGGCGGCACCGTTGCCGTGCTGCTTGGCATGGTCTTTCCGAGCTTCATCAATACCTTCGGATGGCAGATGGGCTACGTGCTGCTCGGCGGTATCGCCTTTGTTCTGACCACGCCCATCGGAGTTCTCCTGCTGCGCTCCAATCCCGCTGAAGTCGGCCTGCTCCCCTATGGCTGCGTTGAGGGTGAAGGCGGTCAAGCAGGTGGAGCCGACAACACGGGCGCATCCGGATCTCTTGCTGGCATCGCTTACGGCGATGCTTTGAGGATGCCGCAGTTCTGGGGTTTCTTGGCAGCCTTTCTCATGCTCGCTGTCTGTGTGATCATCACGCAGCACCTTGCTGCGTACTTCGTAAGCATCGGCTTCAGCGCGGTGACCGCAGGATTGTTCATGTCTGTTATTTCGGCAGGCATCATCCTGACCAATACGAGCGCCGGTATCGTCTCCGACAAAATCGGTCTCATGAAGACCTTTCTGATCTGCTCAATCCTCTACGGCATCTCCTACGTGCTACTGCCGCTGACCTCTTCCGTCGTGGTGATCTGCATCGCCCTGGTGCTCATGTCCATAGGCAATGCCAACACCTCCATCTTCTCCCCCATGTTGACGGGTGCTGTGTTCGGGCAGAGAGACTATGCGGCACTCTGGGGTCTGGTGAGTATGGCAAACGTGCTTGGCCAGGCAGTGGGAGCGCCGCTTTGGGGCCTCGCATACGACCTCACTGGCGGCTACCAGGTAGCCATGTACATCTCCGCCGGCGTAGTTGCTCTCGCGTACTTCGTGGTGGTGTGGGCCTACAGGTCCGCCCAGAAAAAGCAGGCTTGATCTGACAACCCGCTAAAGCCGTTGGGCGCGACTCGCCGCCCATCGACGAGGACCCCTTCCGCCCGATTGACGTGGCATCCCCCAGCGATAATCAAGCTCAGCTGTACGACCTAGTGCAATAATCGACCTAGGTTGTGCACCTCACAGCAAAACGCCCCCTCCAATCAAAGGACCCGCTTGGCTGCCGAAATGCCGAAACGGGTCCTCTATCTTGTTAGATTGCGTGGTTTCGCTAGCCCTTGTAGCCCCACACTACCTGAGGGCCACCTTCGCGATCAAGATCATCCTCCCAACCCTCGGGCTTGGATTCCGCCTCGCAGTAGATGGTCAGATCGTCTCCAAACGCAGCGAAGACGCCTCCCTCTATCTTCTCCACACCTGCATGAATCACAACACGCTTGAGATTCGGGCAGTCAGCAAAGGAATAAGCTCCCAATTTCCGGATGTGGTCGAGCACGCGATACTCCTCCACCTCTTCCTGCACACGGACAAGCATGCCGTCGTAGGACACAAAGGCCTTTGGCACGCGAATACCGCCGATGTAAGTCTGGCAGTCAAGGCTCTTGGTCAGAACGCGATTGATCGATGCGGGTTGACGAACGGTTTCCAAGCCCGTCATGAAGGTCAGGATGTCGTTGGGAACGACGGCCACATCATCTTCGATCACCACGTGGCGGATGGGCTCGTCCGCCTCACGCTCCCAAGGTGCTACGAACACGTACATGAACGCGTGCGGCTCAGTTGGCGTCTTGGAGTTGAGGATAAGCGTGTCACCCTCGATGCGATAGAAGTCACGCGGGAAGTCGATGGGCTCGGCACAGATAAGCGATGCATAGTCAGCACGCTCCTTGTAACCAGCGCCGTTGTTTTCGGAATCGTAATAGGTGCACACCGTCTCCCCAAGAACGATGCGAGATCCGTCATAGTGAACTGCGGCGATCTTTCCATCCAAAAGCTCAACGGCCTGAACGGGCAGGTTGTAATAGCAGCTGTAATTACGCCACTGATAGGCACCCTCTTTGCGAAGCTTTTCAGCACGACGCTGATAGTCGGCATCCTTGTAGAAGTACCGAAGCTGATCGACGGGATTGAGCGCCTCGAGCTCGGCTGCAATTCCCTCGGGCCAGCTGATCTGGCTCGCATCCCCCTCGAACTGAAGAATCTCCATGGATGTCCCTTTCTGAATGTCCTGCTTTGCAAGCTTTTCGCCTACTTTCATTATACTTCGGCATTCGCTTGGCAAATGTCGCGTCCAGGCCCTCGAAGAAAGGACCCGCCTCATAGTGAGACGGGTCCTATAAATCGGGCGGAAAAGGCGTTTTCAACCTTACTTCGTCATGCGATCGGCGACCGCGAACTCGAGTTCGGCGTCAACGATGTCGGAGGAGGACCCGCTGAAGACGAACTTCACCGGGCTGTCGCTGATCAGCTCGGCTCCGGAGGCAAGGTCGATGGACTCGCCGGGCTCAATCTCAGTCATCCAATCCTCAAAAACGTAGTAGTTTTTGCCGTTTTCGTCCACCACTTGAGCCAGGAACAGCTTTTCGCCGTCCTGCGAAACCTGCATGTTGGCGTCACCGTTCATGGAGGCTGCTCTGTCCTTGTTGTTCTTTGCGGTGAACCAGACGATCAGGTTGTTGGTCTGCTCTTCTTCGTCATAGATAACCTGGTCGTTGGTGATGGTGATCTCCCAGCCGTCAAATTCCACGGTCTGCTCTTGGTACTTGCTGCCGCCACCGCTGCATCCGACGAGGGCGAGGCAAAGGGTTAGAGCCGCTGCAACAATTGCAATGATGGAGAGTCTCTTCATGTTCCTGTCCCTTCAGTTTTATCTGTCTTATGGAACATCACTAATGTAAGGGAACCTGGTTGTATCGCGGCATTTCGCGTAGCAGGCCCCGCTAATTCCGAGTTAATTAAGGCTGAAGTCGTAGCTTGCAAGGGTGTCGAGGGAATCGTCGTCCCAAACCTCGATCTTGCCCTTAACGGCGGTCATGGCCTCAAGAGACGGAACGTCCTCTGCGTCAGCATAGAAGAAGGCGTCGTCGATCGATGCGCCAGCGAGGAGGGTCTCGCCACCCCAGATGTCTACCATCTTGCCATTGACGGTGGTGGAGTCAAACGGAACGGTGACGTAGATAGCCTTGTCGGACTTGTTTACGATGCTCATCACGTATCCGCTGTCGCCGAATTCGTCGGTCATCTTGCCAACGACCTTGATGGTGCAGATGTCGTCATCAGCGATATTGACGGGCGCGAAGCTGCTGTCAACGACCTCTTCGCCAAGGCTGCCGGAGGCTGAACCGGAAGCAGGCAGGCTTGCAGCTTCCTCTGCGGTCATCTTCTTGAAGGTCATGGACGACTCCCCGTCCTTCATGACGAGCTTGTCGTCCGAAAGGGTGGCCGTGACGGTCTCGCCGTCCAGCGTTACGGCGCACTCGGTCGCACTTTTGGCCTCCCAAGTGCCCGTCATGACCTCGCCGGCCAGATCGAGCTTGGCGGATTTGTCATCAGCCAGGGAAAGCTTGATCGTCATACCGAAGGCCTCGAGCATAGCGATGTCCTCCTCGGAAGTCACGCCGGAAGCGTCTTCCATTCCGCTGAGCTTCCAGTCTCCCGCGAAATTTGCCGAGTAGTCCTTGGATTCTCCTCCACCGCAGCCGACCAGCGCAAAGCTCAGCACGAGCGCAAGGGCCGACGCCACGAGGATAGACAGTCTCTTCTTCATAACCCACTTTCCTTTCTCTGGGCGTTTACGACTTTTGTCGTCTAGGCTCATTGAACACCTTTGCCCGGGCCCATTCCATTACCCCATTGTGTATTTCGCGAGCGCTCGTAGCCCGTTGAGGAAAATACTTAAATTGAGTATGTGATAAAACCGCAGATGACGAGCGAATTTTTCGAAGTCGCCCGCGATGCAGGCAAGCAGCTAAAATATAGCAGGGCTCCCTTTTGATAAAATGCCTAGCAATGCAAGGCTAAGTCTCGTCTGCGGCGCATACGCTGCTAGCTTTGCGATCCGGCTTAAGAAGGGGGTTCCCATGGCAAAGCTCCGGTTGATCGGGCTGACGCTAATTCTCGCAGCTTCGATGTGCCTTTTCGGCGTTGCCTGCTCTGGCGGGGCTAAGGGCTCAGACGAGCCTATCGCCGTCACCATCTGGCACGTCTACGGCGCCCAAACGGACTCCCCCCTCAATGACCTCATCGACGAGTTCAACAACACCGTCGGCAAGGAGGAGGGCATCCGGGTCGACGTGACCATGGTCTCCAACAACAACAACATTCACGACAGCATACTGGCCGCTGCCAACGGGGAGCCTGGCGCAGCGGATCTCCCGGACATCTTCGTCGCCTACCCCAAGACCGTCCTCGCGATGAGCGATGACGAGATTCTCGTGGACTACGCTGATTACTTCAGCGAGGAGGAGCTGTCGGCCTTCGTCCCCGAGTTCCTGGAGGACGGGACCATCAACGACAGGCTGGTCATTCTGCCCGTAGCCAAATCAACGGAACTGCTTTTCGTCGACCAGACTCTCTTAGAAAGGTTCTCCGCCGAAACCGGAGTTCAGGTCTCCGACCTCAAGACGTGGGAGGGCCTGTACGAGGCCTCCCGCATCTATGCCGAGTGGACCGACCAGAAAACTCCCGACGTACCAAACGATGGCAAAGCCTTCTTCGTTCACGACTTTCACTTCAACTACCTCCAGGTAGGCGTCGAGTCTCTCGGAGGAAGCTTCTTCGACGGCCAGAAAATCGCCTTTGACGAAGATTTCGAGAGGGCGTGGCGCCCCTATGCGGAGGCCGCCATCTCCGGCGGCATGTGGCTTGGCGGCGGATACGCAACCGAGCCCCTCCGCACGGGTGAAGCCGTTGCGAGCGTCGCCTCTTCGGCGAGCGTGCTCTACTTCTCCGAAGAGGTGATCTACGAGGACAACACGACGGAAAACATCAAGTTCACCATCCTGCCCTGCCCGACCTTTGAGGACGGCGAGAAGCTTGTGATGCAGCGCGGCGCCGGCATGTGCCTCGTCAAGTCGACCCCCGAACGCGAAAGGGCTGCGACAACCTTCCTCAAGTGGCTGACCGAGGCCGAGTGCAACACCCGATTCGCAACGAGCGCCGGATACATGCCCGTCGCGAGCGAGGCGTATAACTCCTACCTGCCCCAAGCTATAGAGAAGCTCGAGGAGCAGAAGTACGTCGAGCTCTACTCCGCTTTCGGCCAAACGCAGGAAGGCTACTCCTTCTACAGCGCCCCGCAGCTTGACTCCTACCTTGAGATGGAGGATAGGTTCGAGGATGACGTGCGCGCGTGCCTGGCAGACGCGCGCAGCCAGTACCTTGCAGCTGGCGGAAACGACGAGGCCCTGCTCGCTAAGCTGGTGCAGGAGAGCCTCGACCAGATCAAGGCAGCCTACGCATAGCGGCGAGGTGCAGGGCGCAGATGCTTCAGATGGCAAGAAAGACGGCAACTCGAGTAACGCAGCGCGTTAACGAGCTGCTGTACATGGTGAGGAAGAGGGAGGTCACCATTGAGCGACGGGTCGCCGCGTACTGGGGCTCCTTGGTGCTCGTCGTGCTGGCGGCCTTTTTCGCACTCGGAAGCCTGTTCGGCGTTTTCGGCAAAGCCGATGAGCGCTTCGAGGAAACGCTTCGAACCTACCACGAAGATGCCGTCGACTCGTTCTCCAGTCAGGTTGACGTCCTTACGGCTCAAGGCGTCCTCTTATCCGAGAAGGCCTCGGTAGTTTTATCCTCGCAGCTGCGGGGTCATCCCGTGCAGTCCCTCTCCAATGACGCCGCCAAGCTGAAGGATGCGGAGTCATCACTTTACTCGATTGTGAGCACGACGTTGGGGTCGAGTCCCTGCAGCGGGGCGTTCGTGCTGCTCGATGCCACGATCAACACGCAGGCGGAAGGTTCCGACACCTCGCGCGCGAGCCTGTACCTCCGATTGGCAAACCTCAGCACAAATGCAAACGTAGACCAAGATGTCGTTTGCTATCGAGGCATAGCCTCGGTGGCGAGGGAGAAGGGCCTTGAGCCTCATAACCGATGGAGGATGGAGATGGACACGGCCTCCATCGAAGGCTACGAAACCACTATGCGGCAAAAGGGCGGCAAGCCGATGTACGGCCTCGCGTGGACGGGTCGCATGGAGCTGGCCGACACTTGGGAAAGCGCGATCATGCTCATGGCACCCATCTTCGGCAGCGATGGATCGACCCTAGGCGTTTGCGGCATTGAGATGAGCAGCCTTTATATGCAGCTCTCTTACCCCGCATACCTTACCGACTACGGCAGCATGGTAACCGTCATCGCACCCGAGAGAGACGGCGCCTTTGACCTCTCGCGCGGCGTTACCGGAGAGCTGAGCGGAACCTACCTGTCAAATGACGACCTACTCTATGCCGATACAGGAAGTGCTGTCAACACCTACGAGGGACGCAGTGGTTCTTACGTCGGAATGCATACTTCCGTCGACCTCAATGCCGACAACGAAGAAGACGTGAGCATTCTCACCCTTGTCCCTAAGGGTTCTTACGATGCCGCCGTCTACACCGATCGAATCAAGGTCGCCATCCTGGCCCTGATCCTCCTCGTCGTCTCGTTGGCTACGTCAATCGTCATGTCGCGCAGGTGCGTCAAGCCCATCTCCAACGCACTGGACGCCATCCGCTCGGGCAGCCTCGAGGACTTCGAGCGCACGGGCATCTCCGAGATAGACGCCCTAGCCTCCTTCCTGGACTCCCAACCCAAGGCGACGGACCCAGCATCGCTTCCTGAGGACGTCAACGAACTGCTGTCTGCCTTCGCGGATCGCTTCGCGACGCTCACCACAACCGAGCGCCTCATCGTAAGGATGTACGGCGAGGGCCGCGAGGTGCACGAGGTCGCCGAGGCTCTGGTCATCAGCATCCACACCGTACGCAAGCACAACGCCAACATCTACCGAAAGCTCGAAGTTGGCTCGAGGGACGAGCTCACCCTCTACCTTGAGATCTTCCGCCGCTGCGGTAAGTCAGCCGATATCCAATAAGCCGCGCATGGCTGGGGCTAAGGTTCGAGCATTAAAGCTTCTACTCAATTTGAGTAACTTTGAGGCTCCGCGCATTTTTACACAATAGCGTTATGGAGAAGCCTTCGGCTCTGCCTCATAATGCCACCCAGTAGAGGTTTCAGCTTCGGCTTTCCAGGTGGACTGCGTGTGGGCGTTTCTTCGCATCGCCAAGGATCTTCCACCCTGCAGCCCTCTTAGCGCTGCGCGTTGACGAAAGACGAGCTGCGAGCTAGGAGAAGGAGGACTTCGATGGGTCTGTTCGGGAAACTTTTCGAGAAAAAAGAATGCGCGTTCTGCGGGGAGGATATCGGCCTTCTGGGCAACCGCAAGCTCGAGGACGGCAACATGTGCAAGACGTGCGCCAAGAAGCTCTCGCCGTGGTTCGACGATCGACGTCACTCCACCGTCGCGCAGATCCAGGAGCAGCTGGACTACCGCGAGGCTAACAAGAGCAAGGTCGCGGCATTTACCGTCACGCGCTCCTACGGCGAGGACAATCTGGTCCTCATCGACGACACCGCCGGAACGTTCATGGTGGCATCAGACCGAAACTATCAAGACGAAAACCCCGACGTCATTAGCCTCACCGACGTCGTCGGAGCCAACGTTGACGTTGACGAGCGCAGGGATGAGATAGAGTACAGAGACTCCAAGGGCGAAATGGTGAGCTACAATCCCCCGCGTTACCGCTACCACTACGACTTCTACGTCATCGTAAACGTAAGGAACCCTTACTTCAACGACATGCGCTTCAGGCTGAACCGCCGTACCGTGACCGTGGAGGACCATTACGGTGCAGACCCCGTCTCTTCCGGAATCGGGATGGTGCTCAATGCGCTCGC
>JAFXIM010000026.1 GCA_017533165.1 Eggerthellaceae bacterium | reverse complement strand
GCGGCAGCTACGTTGAGGGAGTCGACTTCATGATCCATGGGTATGCGCACGGTGTAGTCGCAGGCTGCAATAGTGCTATGCGCGAGGCCGTCACCTTCCGTTCCCAACACCAAAGCGAGTTTGTCGCAGGCTTGAAGGCGCTTATCCTGCAGCGGAATGGAATCGTCCGACAGGGCGAGTGCGGCCGTTTTAAAGCCGAGTGCGTGCAATTGCGGCACTCCTTCGTCCGCCCAATCGCGCGAGCTTCCGATGTAGGTCCAGGGTACTTGAAACACCGTGCCCATAGACACGCGCGAAGCGCGGCGGTAAAGGGGGTCGTGGCAGGAAGGTGTCACCAAAACGGCATCTATGCCAAGAGCTGCGGCAGATCTAAAGATGGCGCCGATGTTGGTGAAGTTGGTGATGTCCTCGAGAATGGCGACCCGTCGTGCATTTTGAAGAAGATCCTCGATCTTTTTGGGCTGGGGTCGCACGAATGCGGCGAGGGGGCCTCGCGTGGTTTGGTATCCGGTGATAGCCTTGCGCTGCTGAGCGTTAGCGACGAAGACGGGGGTGCCTTCGTCTTCGCCAAGCAGGCGTTCTATGAGATTAGAGCTTTGATCGAGCCAGCAACGCTCGACGAGCAAGGCAAAGCAGCGGCACCCGCTGTTGAGCGCCCGTTCGATGACGTTTTTGGACTCGGCTATGAAAAGCCCCGATTGCAAGCGGTCGCTCATGCCTACGGCCAGCGCCAAGCCGACCATTTGCCTGGGGTCCTTAAGCTCAGAGTCGGTCATGCTTGAGAAGACGGCAAGTCTGGGGTCGGTAAGGAGTGCGTCGTTGAGCTCGATGAGAGGCATGGGCTTATTCCTTAGCACTCACGATGGTGCTGTAGTATTCGTAGAGCTCGGGGAAGTGGCGCTTGATGCTGATGGGTTTGAAGCTTTCCTTCTCCACGATGCATGCGGTTACGTGGCCGGATACGAGCGGCTTGTCCACCGCGGGATCAGCGCCTGCGCGAAAAACCTGTTGCAGGTACTTCGTCTTCGTGGGGCGGTTTTCCGCTACCGTGGTCAAGACGAAGGCGTCCTCGCCATAGCGCAAGGGCTCGCCGTACTGCAAGTCAACGGCGTAGACGGGGCAGAGGTAGCCGCGTTCTTCGAATTCGGTGAAGGGATGGCCGATCTTCTCTAGGAAATCGGTGCGTGCCTCTTCGAAGTAAAGCAGGTAATTGGCGTGGTAGACCACGCCCATCATATCGGTTTCGGCGTAGCGCACCTTGATAGGTGTGCGGACTTGCATGGTAAAACTCCGGATTTGCTTGCGTGGCTGTTATCGATTGAGCAAACGTTCGCTTGTGGCGTTCATGGCTTCAAGGAGGCAAGCCGTGCCCACGCTGCGAATTTCCGCGATGTCGAGCAAGGCTTCGGTGAGATCGGCGTTCCACTGGCTCGGCGTGTAGTTGGTGTGATCCCGCGAGGGCATGTCGCTTTCGAGGAGCAAAAGCTCAACGGGGATGATGCGGGCGTATTCGCGGCCGCGTTTGGTCTTGAGCATGCGCTTGCTTACGGAGAAGTAGCACCCGAGTTCAATGGCGCGCTGAAGTTGATCGGAAGGACCGGCGTACCAGTGCAGGATGCAGTCGCAACTAGCCGCAGCACCCGTCTTCTCAAGGAGGTCGAGAAGCTCCGCCTCTGCACCGCTGCCGTGAAGCGAGATGAGCTTGCCAGCGCCTGCGGCCTTCAGGATGCGCTCGAGGGCGGTCATCTGCACGGTTTTGGCTTCCTCATCCTCAGCGCGATGACCGGTGAGGTCGAGGCCGACTTCGCCGATGAACTGCGCATCTGCAGCGAGCTGCTCGAACAGGGCCAGGGACTCTTCGCCGATGCGGCCATCGGCGATCCACCAGGGGTGTGCGCCGAGTGCGAGGCGTGCGTAGGCGGTGTCCTCAAATGCGGGTGCGAGCCTTGCATAGTCTTCGGGGCTCACCGTGTTGGAAAGCGAGTTCACGCCGCATCGAGAGGCGAGGGTCTCGAAGTCGGCTTTGTTCTCGATGAAGTCAAGGTGGCAGTGCATGTCGAAGAGCACGGCGCGGTTTTCGGAGGATGTTGCATGGGGCATGGGGCACCTCGTTTACTTGTTTTCGTACTGAGAACAGGATAGCTTAAACGTACTTGTTAGCCTTTGTAATTAGGGTAAAAACCCTAAGTTAGCTGGGGTTTCTCGTTAGACAAGGCAAACTTCGAGCAGGTGTTTTCGCGGTGTTTTATCAGGCGGCTAAACGCATGCACACCCCATGTGCCGACGTGCGTATTTCTTGAAGATAGTTTGTGCTCGCGCCTGCCGTGGTACCATACTCCGGCTTTATTTTCCAAGATAAAACGAGGTTTCCCGTGGAAATGTTCATAGAAATCATCAAAGCGATATTCATCGGTGTAGTTGAGGGCATTACCGAATGGCTGCCCATCTCCTCAACTGGTCATATGATCTTGGTTGACGAATTCGTCAAGCTGCAGGTGAGCGATAAGTTCCTCGAGCTGTTCCTCGTGGTCATTCAGCTTGGCGCCATCATGGCGGTCCTCATTCTGTACTTCCACAAGCTCAATCCCTTTTCCTCACGCAAGAGCGCGCAGGAGAAGAAGAGCACCTGGCGTTTGTGGGGCATGGTGGTCATCGGTTGCTTGCCCGCCGCCGCCATCGGCTTGACCCTCGATGACTTCTTCAACGAGCATTTTTACAACGCTTGGACGGTTGCCATTGCGCTTATCGTGTACGGCGTGATATTCATCGTGCTCGAACGCCGCAATCGTCGCCGCGTGGCCGAGGCGCGTGCCTTGGCTGCGACCGAGTTGGCACCTCGCGGCAAGCATGCTCGCCACGATGCCGCAGGCGCGGAAGAGGATTTCGATGAGGATTCGATGTTCAGGGTGCGTACCGTTGACGACATTGACTGGAAGACGGCGCTCAAGATAGGCTGCTTCCAGATGCTGGCCATCATTCCCGGCACCGCCCGTTCCGGCTCCACCATTATCGGCGGCATGCTGTGCGGCTGCTCCCGCACCGCAGCGGCTGAGTTCACCTTCTTCCTGGCCATCCCCGTGATGTTTGGCTGGGGCGTTCTCAAGACCATCAAGTACATCGCCGCCATCGGCCTCACCATGACTTCCATCGAGATCGCAGTTTTGGCGGTTGGCATCGTCACCGCTTTCGTGGTTTCGGTCATCTCCATCAAGTTCCTCATGGGCTACATCAAGAAGAACGACTTCGCGGCCTTCGGCTGGTATCGTATCGCTGTCGGTATTGTGGTGCTGGCTTACTTCGGCGCAAAGGCCGCCGGCCTGTTCTAGGTTTGCACTTGGTTTAGCGCAGGGTGGTGTCGGAGCTTGCGGCTGCGAACTGCGCTAAGCGATTGCGTCCTTCGCGGTAACGCCACTGAAACAAGCTGTGCGACAACAGTGCTATCATTAACGCCACACGAGGGCCTGTTGGCGTTGCGCATCTGAAGGTCGTCTCATGCGCTTACCTTCGCCAGCATAATTCGGCTAAAACTCGTTACAGCCTGGTAGTTACGAAAGGACGAAGCGATGTCTGAAGAGAACAGCGCCTTTGCGGAAATCGAAAAGCACCGCGAGCAAATCGACGCTATCGATCAGGAAATCGTCAAGCTCCTCAACAAGCGCGCCGGCCATTCGCTGGTGATTCGCGGCCTCAAGCCAGAGGCCCGCATGGGTCTGTACGACCCCAAGCGCGAAGAGCAGATTTTTGCACGTCTGTGCAGCTTCAACGAAGGTCCCCTTTATAACGAGAACCTGCGTGAAATCTATTCCACCATTCTGAAAGTTATGAAGGAGACCCCGTCGGTATGAGTGCAGTAAAAATCCCCTCTATTCCCGATCTCGGCGCGCTCACCGACGAGATCACCATTTTCGCTGGTCCCTGCTCGGTTGAGTCGGTGGAGCAGTTCGAGGAAGTTGCCGAATGCGTATCCGGCCTTGGGCTCAAGTGGATTCGTGGCGGCGCTTTCAAGCCTCGCACGAACCCGCACTCCTTCCAGGGCCTTGGCGAGCAGGCGCTCAAGATCATGAAGGACTCTGCCGAGAAGCATGGTCTTCTCACTTTGACGGAGGTCATGGATTCTGCGCATTGCGAGCTCGTCCACTCCTATGTCGACGGCCTTCAGGTTGGCGCGCGAAACTTTCAGAACTTCAGCCTGTTGAAGAAGATCGGGCAAGTAACCGCCGAGTCCAAGAAGATGGTTCTCTACAAGCGCGGTTTTGCCGGCACTATTGCCGAATGGTTGGCAGCAACTGATTACATTACCGATTGCGGCAACGACAACGTTGTTCTGTGCGAACGCGGTATCCGCACCTTTGAGACGGCCACGCGCTTCACGCTTGATATCGCTGCTGTCCCGGTGATCCACAAGCAGTCTTTGTATCCGGTGTGCGTCGACGTGTCGCATCCGGCTGGCCAGCGTGACCTGGGTCCCTCGTTGGCCAAGGCAGCTGTTGCCGCCGGTGCTGATTCGCTCATGATCGAGGTTCACCCGAATCCGCCGACCGCCCTTTCCGACGGCCCGCAGCAGCTGACTCCCGCTCAGTTCGAGCAGCTTGTTGCCGAGCTTCGCGTGTTGGCAGCTGCGTTGGGTAAGAAGATCGTCTAACGCGCGATCACTGGCCGCGCCTGTCGATGGCTTTGGGCTCACGGTGACGCTCGTTTGCCATGCATGCTTTGAGAAGGTGGTTTGCCTAACGTGGCGGCCACCTTCTTGTATGTTGTGACATCTTGCGCCAGAGTGGCCGTGCCCCCGTGGTAAAGTGGTTTTGCGCCAACGTTGTCTCTGGGAAGGTGAGCAGTCCATGCATATCGAGCAACCTCAGCATCGTCCTCCGCAAGATCAAGGTAGCCCCATGCTCCAAATCGCTACGGGGTGCTCGCATGGGAAGTGCCGCTTTTGCAGTATCTTCCACAACATTCCCTTCAAGATGTCGCCCATGGAAGAAATCATCGAGGACATTGAGGAAATCGCCGCTACGGCAATGAGCAGCACCACGCGCGTATACCTCACGGGAGGCAATCCCTTCGCGCTGCCTACGCACAAGCTCATCGAAGTTTTTGACGAAATCGAAAGCCGCATTCCTCAGGTCAACAGCTATGGCGGCTTTTGCCGCATTATCGACATCGCCAACAAAAGCGACGAGGATTTGGCGTTGCTGGCGGCCCGCGGCGTGAACGATGTCACCATCGGCGCCGAAAGCGGCTACGATGGGGCGCTTGATTTCATGGAGAAGGGCCACAGCTCGGCTGACATCATCGAGCAGGCGCGTCGTCTCCACAAGGCGGGCATCGAGTTCACCTTCTTCTATCTTGTCGGTATGGCGGGCTCGGGCCAAGGCGAGCGCAACGCCATCGAAACGGCCCGCACATTCAGCGCTGCCGTACCCAAGCGTGTGCTTGTGGTGTGCATGACGCCCACTGCGGTTTGGCCGCTGAAAGAAGACATCGCATCCGGCCGTTGGGTCCCCCCGACGGAAGTTGAGATGGCTCAGGAGATACGCGCCTTCATTGCCCATATGAGCTGTGAG
>JAFXIM010000225.1 GCA_017533165.1 Eggerthellaceae bacterium | reverse complement strand
AGCACGCATACGCCCACAACTGAGGCGGCCATCATCTTGTCGGATTTGGTGAGCTTGCGATTGCGTTTGCTGTCGAACAAGCCTTTAACGCTATCGATGAGTTTCATGGGATCTCCTCGCGCGGGTGTTTCATGTATCAAGACCAGTATAAGTCAGCGGAATTTCAAGCTGGGGAAGATAAGCGCACTCTTGATTACAGCCATTTGTGCTTGAGATACTGTGAGTGGGGAAACAATTGCCGGGGATCAACAAGGGGGCGGCATGAATACGGTACGCGCATCCATCATGTTAGGAATTGCGGGGTGCTCATACGGCCTCAACTTGGTGGTCATGAGGCTGGCTAACATGGCTGGTTATTTTCGCGAGGACCTCATGGTTGCGCAGTATCTCTTTGCGGCTCTGTTGCTTGGCGTTGTGGTGCTGGTGAGATTTCGCGTACGTGTGCGACCGGCGCAATTTGGTCGTTTGTGCATCGTCGGCTTCTTCGGCTTTGCCTGCAGCTTCTGCATCTACGAGTCGATACGCCTCACGAGCACGGCGGTAGGCGTGACCATGTTGTTCCAATATGTGTGGATGGGCATCCTCTTCGACGCCCTGATCACTCGCAAGGTGCCGCAAGCTAGCATCCTGGTTGCTATGCTGCTTGTGGTGGTGGGAACTCCGCTCGCTGCCGGGCTGCTTGACGGCAGTCGCGAGGTTAACGCACCAGGACTCTTCTGGGGATTCCTCTCCGGTGCGGCATATGCGGGAATGCTGTGGACCTCGGCTCGTTTGGAAACGGGTTTCCCTCCGGTGTTTCGAACTTTCTCTTTTGCCATTGCAGAGCTGGTGCTGTCCATCATCGCTTTCCCCGAGTTCTTTGCGGGTGCGGCGTTTGATCCGGGCGCCTGGTCTTACGCTATCCCCATTGCGCTGGTCGCTGTGGTTATCCCTTGCCTTTTGGTGATGAAGGCCGCGCCGCAGGTTCCCGTTGGCATTACCACCATCATGACGGGCATGGAACTGCCCGCCACTCTAGTGTTCGGAACGCTGTTGGTCAGCGAGACGCACAGCCCTCTGGCAATTCTTGGCGCGGTGCTCATTTGCGCGGGCATTGTGGTTGCAAATTGGGAAGGCGTATCTGAGTTGCTTCGACGCCGCCGAGAAGGCGTTGGCGGGGAGGGAGAAGCGAGCTAGGTCTGGGCGTAATGCTCGCCCTCTTCTTGTGCTTCGCGAAAGCGCCTGTTTTTGGATACTTTTTCGAAGTTGTGAGTCGGATTTGGTCGACTTTGGCTTCGAGTTGAACCTCTTTTCAGGTGGCGGTGTAACCAACGAGGGATATTCGTAGCCGAAACAGGATCAACCCGCTGAAGCTGAGTTCACAACTCGAGTTTTTAGCCAAAATACACCCATTTGTGAAAGTGGTTCGGCGAGACGCGCCTTGTCGGCAGACGAAATGCCCAGATGTTTTATGACCGTTGTACATCTGAGCAAATGAACAGAGATTGCAAGTCTGCAATTTGCATGGCAAATGCCTATAATGAGGCACGGAATGAGAGCTAGGGACTCTCGTTCATTACAAATAATGCTGCTGAAATGACTTTAGGGGAGTCTGTTTTGAGCGCTACCAAGAGGGGGAATATTGCCATCATCGTTGGCTTGATGGCCTATTGCGCCATGCTGCGTACTCCCTTTATCGGCACGCTGATCAGCGTTAACATCGAATCCTTTGCCCTGCTCAGGTTTGCCTATGACGCTTCGCTGACCGTGGTGGGCCTTGTGCTTGCGCTCAAAGTGCTCGAAGGCGCGCTCGACCGCCTTTCCGGAAAGAGGGACGCGCTTGCCGCAGTCTCCGGTGCCTTGACCGCACTGGGCGTTTTGGCGCTTGTTGCGGGCCGTGCGCTCGAAGGAGCTGTCGTTGCCTTGGGCCTGTGCGGCGTGCTGGCTATCAGCTTGGGCTTCGTGGGATTAACGCTTGCGTGGTTTGCCGTGCTGCTGGTCTATCCGCGAGACCGCATCGTCGAGGTAGTCATCAAGGCCTTCTTCTACAGTCACTTGTTCTTTGTCGTGGACATGCTTCCGCGATCGGCGGCAGCGGCGGTATCGGTGCTTTATCCCGTTGCCTCCTCAGCCGCGCTGCTTGCCGCTTTGAAGCAAAGCGCAGGCGAAAGCGCATCCGACGAGGTGCCCTTTGTGAAAGAGGTGCGCCACAGCGATTACTTCAAGAGAATGCGCGTTTTTGCCCTGGTCCTCATTATGGTGGAGGTGCTGTGCGGTGCCCTTTTGCGTAGCCGGTGGGCCATGGGCGGTGTGGGCTACGACCCAACGGCAAACACTGCCTTTACCTACATGGCGTCGGCGGCAACGGCCCTGGTTTTCCTGCTGATTGCGAAGAAGGCTCATTCGGCCTCAGAGGGCGCACTCATCATCGGCGGTATCGGCCTTGTGGGCTTTTCGGTGGCGGCCGCTCTGTTTAGCGTCCTGACGGCATCGCTGATGGCTCCGTTTGTCACGGGGCTGTATTCGGCTCTGCTCGTATTCGTTATGGCGTTGTTGGTCCTGTGGGGTGCCGACGGCGATCATCGCAGCGGAAGGGCAGCGGGCGTATTCCTTGCTTTCTATGGTTTGGTGTCGGTTGTTACCACCACGGTGGTGCCGACGATTCTGCGTTACCAGGGAATCATGCCCGATGAGCATTTGGTGCCGGTTGGCGTGCTTGCGGGCCTCGTTGCGTCCCTTGGCGTAGTGGCCGTGCTGTTCTTCATGGTGGTCATCCATCGCGGATCTTACCTGAAGGCTCTTGAGGAGGTGGCGTCTTCCCTGGGGCCGCTGTTTGCCGAGGAGTACCTAGCGGCAGACGTAAGCCCCGCGTTT
>JAFXIM010000224.1 GCA_017533165.1 Eggerthellaceae bacterium | reverse complement strand
GCCTGAAGGCGCTGGCAAAAAGCGGCACTATGAGGGAGAGCAGAGATCGCGCGCCCCCCTTGAACGGATTGGCGGTGATGCTTGCCCCGCGGCTGGTTTGAGCGCGGTACACGATGCGCAGCTCGCTTACGAACTGGGGCAGGAATCGCAGGGCGATTCCCATCATCATGCCGAGCTCGTGGGCGGGTAATCCAAAACGTGCGAAGGGGGTGAGCAAGCGCTCGAAGCCTTCGGTGATGTCAAGCGTGGGCGTGGTGAGCGTCAGCATGCTGGCACACAAAAGCAGCAGGGTTAAGCGCAAGGCAACGAAAGCCGCACGCGCAAGGCCTCCTTCGCTTACCACGATCACCCACCAGGAGAAGTACACCTCACCACTTTGCACGAAAAACGCGTTGAGCAGTGCGGTGAACAGCACGAGGATCATAAGAGGTGCGATGGATCGGAAGGCCTGGGGAAGGGGAATCTCCGCTGCGCAGATGAAGGCCCCTATGAAGGCGGCGCAGATGGCGAGCCCTACCCAGCTCTGGGCGCAGAAGACCACTACCATAAGCGCGAGGGAAAGCAGCATCTTGACGCGGGGGTCCATGCGATGAACGAGGCTCTCGCCCGTCCAGTACTGTCCGAACAGCGCGTTTCTGCTCATCGTGGCAGCTCCGATGCGTCCGGTGTCCCGAGGCGCTTACCTTCGTCAGCGAAGCATTTGGCAATGTCGGCGGCCAAAAGGGAGGTATTGTAGAGCGTATGGGGCAGGGTGAAGCCCTTTTCGCGCAGGCGCCCGGCGAGGGCTTGGGCTGCGGGCGCGGCCAGACCCACCGCTTTGAGCTCGGCTGCGTTTTGGAAGATGTCTTCAGGGGGTCCCACTGCGTGCACGCGGCCTTCGTTCAGCACCAAAACGCGATCGCACAGCTCGGCGAGATCCTCCATGCAGTGCGATACCATGATCACCGTGAGCCCGCCTTCGTGAAGCCCCTTGATAAGGTCGAGGAAATCGCGTCGAGATTTGGGGTCGAGGCCGGCTACCGGTTCGTCGAGCACCAGCGCTTGCGGCTTCATGGCAAGAACACCGGCAAAGGCGACGCGTCGCTGCTGACCGCCGGAAAGCTCGAAGGGGCTTTTGTCCGCAATGTCGTCGAAGGGAAGGCCCACCAAGTCAAGCGCCTCGCGCACGCGGGCATCGAGCTCATCGCCCTCGATGCCAAGGTTGCGCGGTCCGAAGGCGACGTCTTCGTATACGGTGGGTGCGAATAGCTGGTGCTCGGGATATTGGAACACCAAGCCGCATTGAGCACGCGCTTCCGAAGCGTTTCGTTTGTCAGCCAGGTCTTTCCCGTTGAACAGCACGCGGCCTTCGGTGGGGCGGACGAGTCCGTTCATGTGTTGGATGAGGGTGGACTTGCCGCTGCCGGTATGTCCGCATATGCCGAAGAACTCCCCGTCAGAAACGGCGAAGGTGACGTCTTTCAGGGCCCAGATGGCGTCGGGGTCGGTTCCCCATTTGCCGCGTTCGGTGCTCTGCCCGCCCGCTTCGACCTTGCGGCTTTTGCGCTTGCGCGATTTGGGATCGATGTAGGTGTAGCCTACCTGCTCGAATGCAATTGACATAGCGCCTCCTCGATCTCTTCCTCGGTGATGCAGACGGGGACGTCAACGCCGAGCTCCCGCAGTTCGAGCGAGAGCTTGCAGGCGAAGGGAACGTCAAGATTGAGCTCGGCGAGCATGCCGGCTTCGGAAAGCACCTCGTGCGGAGTTCCGTCGAGGCGCACGCGACCGTCTTCGATTACGACGACGCGGTCGGCGAGGGCTGCTTCCTCCATGAAGTGAGTGATCATGATGATGGTCATGCCCGCTTCGTGTAGCTCTCTGCACACGCGCGCAAGACCGGCGCGACCGCGGGGGTCGAGCATGGCGGAAGCTTCGTCGAGAATCAGGATGGCGGGGTCCATGGCGAGCGCGCCAGCAATGGCGACGCGCTGCTTCTGCCCGCCGGAAAGCGTGTTGACCTCGTGTCTGCCGAATCCCTGCAGACCCACTTCCTCAAGGGCCTTGCGTACGCGTTCGGACAGCTCGGGGTTTTCTATCCCCAGGTTTTCGGGGCCGAAGGCCACGTCGTTTTCCACTAGGCTGGCGACCAGCTGATCGTCGGGGTTTTGAAACACCATCCCTGCATTGCTGCGAATGTAATAGGTGTTTGCCTCGACGCGAGTGTTGCGTCCGAAGGTAAGCACATCGCCTCGGTCGGGCACGAGAAGCGCGTTTATGTGCTTGGCAAGCGTTGATTTGCCCGATCCGTTACCGCCGAGGATGCAGACGAATTGGCCTTGGTCTATGCGCAGATTCAGCTCGTCTAAGACGAAATGTTCGCCATCGTAGCTAAATCCTACGCTGTTGAATTCAGTGAAGCTTTCTTTCATGTTGGAGGTGCCTTCTATTTTCGGTGCGGCTATTCGCGCTTACCTTCTCTCTTTTCTACTTACCTTTGACCTGGTATTTCTTGGGCGTGATCAGGTTGGAGATGGCTTTGTATACGGCAAGCGTGAGCGCCGAGTTGATCACGGCCTTGATGAGGTTGAAGGGCAGGAACACCGGGATGATCATGTCGATGACCGTCTGCAGGGGCACGCCCATGTAGGCCGGCGTGAGGATGAGGTTGCCCGCGATGGCCATGGCGGTGGCCCCGACGGCGCTCAAGGCCAGGCCGATGACGGCGGCCTTGTAGGTGCGGCTTCTCTTGTAGGCGATCGCCGCGGGGAGGACGAAGCCGAAGACCACCAGGATGTTCATGACGCAGCCGGTGAAGTCGGCGAACAGGATGCCGTGGATGAGCGCCCCCACCACGCCGACGGCCACGCCGCCAGCAGGGCCGAAGGCGAAGCCGCACACCATGGCGGGCATGAGCGAGGCGTCGAACTTCAGGAAGGAGACGCCCGGAAGGAGCGGGAGCTCCACGAAGGAGAGCAGCACGCCGATGGCGCACAGGAGCGCCATGGTGACGAGGTCGCGGGTGCCCCAAGCGTTGGTGTTGGCGATGGCGGCCTGCTCGGTGGGCGCCTTGTGCTCGGCGGGGTTCTTGCGGTCGGTCGGTCGGGTGGCCATGGTGGACCTTCTTTCCGCGGGGGCGGCTTCTCAGTTGGGTCGCATCCCGCCCTCGCGTAAAAGGAAACGAGCCCGCATGAATTCCTCATCCATACAGGCTCGTGGTATTCGCTCGTGCGCGCATGCCGGAGTATGCGCAACGCGGCTGCAACGCAGCTGGCCCGCCCGAAAGAGCGGTGTATGCGAATGACTGCCTCTTCCATCCGGACTGTGACCGTTGGCCTCGGAGTCTCACCGAAGTCAGCCTTGGGAGCGCGGCCGAAAGCCGCCGCGAGGCGCCTTCGCGCCCTGCGCGT
>JAFXIM010000223.1 GCA_017533165.1 Eggerthellaceae bacterium | reverse complement strand
GGGAATCAACGAGGAGATCCTGACGCAAATCATCAAAGACTCCGTGAAGGCGCATAGCTCGGAACTCGAACTGACCAATGACGACTATCAAAAGCTTTACTACGAGATGCAAAACGTCATTGCCGACCTCATTGGCGAAGAGGATCCCTTCGCCTTCGTTTATGACGAGATCGTTGGCCTTCACGCCCAGATGAATTGGTGGAGCGATCGCTATGACACTTTCACCGATATCGCTAACGTTCTGGACGGTCCCAATATCCCGGTAGGCTCTGGTTCAGGAACCGATAACAAGTACGGTTATCCTAACAGCGCAGGTTACGACGAGGAGGAGCTGGCGAACTGGGATGGCTTCAACGAGGTGAGCGTTTATGGCATTTCGGAAGCCGGCACGGGTGCGGTTACTGCAGACGGAACACGCATCACGAACACCTGGAACGACTCCAACATGGGCATTGCCTGCGAGGGCCTGCAGAACAGCATCTTCGCCTACTGGTCATCCGACTACAAGGCCGCAACGGGCGTGTCAGACGGAGAACCCGTCAAGATCACCCTTTACAACCCCCTCACAGGAAAGAGCATCACCGCTCAGGTCATCGACTGCGGAGGCTGGCGCGGCTACAACACCAATTACGCAGGCATGAATGCCGACCGTCAGTGGGACCTGCTGCCTGCGGTTTGGAAGGCGCTCGGGGGCTCCGAAAGCGCCGGCACCATGAAGGTGTATTGGAAGGTTGATCCGGACGCCGTCGTGGGTGAAGCCGCCCTGGAGAAGAAGAGCATCGAGGGATACCTTTGGCCAAAGGAAACGGATGAGAACAACGACGTGATCACGATCACGCGTCCAACGTTAATCGTTCACGACATCCAGGATGCCCTGAACAACGACACGCTGATGGAAAGGATCATCGATAGGGAAGCCTTCGCAACAGATGCGGAGTTTAAGGCAATTAAGTCATTTATCGTCACAAAGGTCAAAGACGTGATGAAAACCTTGCTGACGATGGAGAACTCGGAAGGGGAGACCTACGTCGATTACAACTACGTGCGACGCAATCTGGGTGACCCCTTCGGCAATAACGACCAGGGCAACCCGCGCGAGTGGGTTATCACCCACCGCTTCAACCCCGGGTACGAGGACTTCGATGACGAGAAAGCCTACGTCGAAATAAAGCCGCTCGACGACATGAGGACGGTAAGAGCTATCCTCAAAGGCGAGGTTGAGGAAATAGACGGCGGCACGGTTACCATCAGAAGCTACATTGATACAGCCAATTCCTCAGAAGTGGTGTACTCAGAATTGACCGATATCAGGGTGGAAGAAGGCGACGAAGTCAAGCAAGGTCAGAAGATCGGGGCCATGGCGAACGAGACGCTTCGCATCTCCTATTACGAAATCAACGATGCCGCCCTTCTGATGGAAACGAAGAAGGACTGGGCCTACGACCCAGGGCTCTACATGATCGGATTTGCCGGCTATGAGGAACCAGCTGAACCCGAAGAATACATAGGCCCAACCAGCGACTATTCAGGCTGTCAGACGGTTGTCGAGTTCGCCTATTCACGTTTGGGCTGTCCTTACGTGTGGGGAGCGACAGGTCCTAACACCTTTGATTGCTCCGGACTTACCCAATGGTGCTACGCGCAGGCGGGCATCACCATTCCGCGCAATTCGGAAGCTCAGCACGATGCAGCATCTGCGGCAGGAAACCTTGTATCGCTCGGCAACTTGCAACCAGGCGACATTCTGTGGAGGTCGGGTCATGTCGGAATATACGTGGGCGATGGCAAATATATCCACGCCCCACACACTGGGGACGTCGTGAAGGTATCTGGTGATATTTTCTCGTTCCAGTGCGGACTCCGTTTTTCTTAGAAGAGGAGGTGTTTGCCATGAGATTTGAAGACATCAGAGCCGGGTGGGGCGACCTTGGCGCTAAAGCCAAACTGATGGCCTTAGGCACAGTTGTCCTTGTTGGTGCATCGCTTTGTCTTTCCTTTGGCAGTGATGGCTTTTCGGACGCCTTGAGCGAGAGAACAGCCTTAAAACCCAGCTCGATTACCGTGGAAGAGGGCGTCGAGATTCCCGAGGAAGCCGAGCCCATTCCCGTTGCATCAAAAGAAACACAGCTCGCAACGCAGCTTATCGAGGTGCTTTCTCATAAAGATTGCGTTTGGCTGTCCGCTGAAGACGAGGTCTGTTGGCTGGAGTTCACAGATAGCGGGTTCACGGAGTTCAGGGGCGATTTAACGACAACCGCCACGGTAGAGTTCTACTCCATCGAAGTGATCGAAAACGGACGACGTGGCACATGGCGCGTAACTTATGACGACGGAAGCGTCTATGATGCCTCGTTCCTGTTCATCCAAAATCCCGCTTCGGGCTATTACTCACTCACTTCAGAGGACGTTTTGAAGTGGTAGGCGCGTACTAGTAACCAAGCTCCCTGAGCTTTGCCTGGATGCGCTCCTTCACGATGGCGGCGATTTCTTTGGTGCGCATGCCGGCGTAGTCCTCGTAGTAAAGTGGCTCGAGGAAGTGAACCTGCGTCTTCACGGGCAGGATGCGCCAAGAGTTGTACACCTTGTAGGAATCCACCAGCGCCACCGGAACGATGGGCGCCTTAGCCTTGACGGCGGCCTTGAAGCATCCAGCCTTGAAGTCCCATAGCGTGTGTTTCTTCTGGTTGTCGTAGGCGCCTTCGGGGAAGATGACGTAGCGGCGGCCCTGCGCCACCTCATCGGCAATGGTGTTGATCACCTTGAGGGCCTGGCGAGGGTCGTTGAGGTCGAGACGCTGGCCGCGCAGGGTCTCCATGATCTCGTTCACCAGCACGAAGTAGGACATCTCGCGATCCATGACGGCGGTCATGGGAGCCTCGTGCACGGCTGCTATGCCGTAGCAGTCGTATTTTCCTTGGTGGTTGGAATACATTATGTACCCATTTTTTGGAAGGTTCTCAGTACCGAAGCTCTCCGTTTTGATGAAACCGGTTTTCTGAATGAGACCGACAACATACCTGACGTAGTCGTAGCACTCTTCCTCGGAATACAGGTCAGGTCTGTCAGCCAAGCGATGCATCTTCTCTAAGATGCCAGGCAGGCGGTACAAATTCCGCACTATGGTGTAGTTCATTCTCCACATGGTGTAGCCCTTAGAAACCTGCCTGCCTGATGCGCGTCGAGCGAGACGGACGCGCATGATTCCCCCTGATTGTGATGGATTATACTACTGCGTTCGTCTGTCTTTACTCTGCTGCTTCATTTCTTGCGCTAGGTTCGAAAGAAACTGTTCACCGTGTCTATGCTGATAACTATCAAGCATTTAAAACCAATGCGTACTTAATTGACGTAAATTTACTTAATATCGCGTAAAATGACTGGAAATGTAGTCACAAATTCAGTCAAATGAGGTCTGATTGAGGAGCGAAGATGGACGAGCCGGCGTTGCTTCCAGTGGAGGAGTGGCGGGAATACGCGAAGCCTAATTTCGAGTACCTTTGTGAAAAGTATCCAGGCTCACAACGCATTGGGTACAGGTATGACGAATATGTCCAAGCGTGCAAGAGAGCGGGAGGCACTCCTTACGGCCAGCGTTCTTTTAAGACGATAGACCACAGATGGAGGAAGGAAAGAGGGCCAAAGCAGAACCAGTGGAACCCTGGCGAGATCCTCTATTGTGAAACACGAAATCTTACCTCTAAGCAAGCCCGCAATGAATTGGGCGGCCTGCGCTGCCTGTTCGTCGCCGTTTCTCCCTATAGCGAGTGCGGCTATGCCTGTGCAATCGATGGCTTTGCGCAGAATCCCAGATACGATCTTTGGATGAGCTGCTGCATCGACTCTTATCGATTTTTCGGAGGTGTTTATCGTGCCACGTTTTGCCCAATCGTTAGGAGGGTGCTAGGTGACAAATGTCAAAGTGTTTACCACACTATGCACGCCTTTGCCTCGCATTACGGCACGGTGCTGTTTTGCCCTCGCAAGGGCGAGGCCGGGGGACTTCCTTGCCAACCAGAGCTTTTGGCGGAGAGGCATGAGTGGGATATCTGCAAGTTCTTCAAGCGCCGTCTGAGGGACTTGCCGTGGCTGCCGACAGAGGATTTGAACAAGCAGATTTCCGAGCTCTTGAAAGAGTACAACGAAGGCATTAACGTGCGCGGAATCGTCAGGCGCGAGGACTTTGAAAACAGCGAGGCGCCAGAGCTGCTTCCCCTGCCCGCGTATGACTACGATATGTCAATTTGGCGAGAAAGAAAGGTGAAGAACGACTATCACTTCGAGCAAGGAGGGTTTCGCTACTCCGTCCCCTTTCAATACGCGCGCAAGACCGTTCTAGTTCGAATCTCGGAAGACGTGATAGAGGCTTATAGCGGCGGCGAGCTCATTGCGAGGCACCGGCTTGCAGATGAGAGCGACGGGCGAAGAGCAATCACCGATCCTTCTCATCGGCCAGATTCTCACAAGGCGATGGCTAATCGCCTGAGAGTGTATTTCATGAAAAGAGCCAGGGAGGTCGGCCCCGGCGCAACCGCCGTCATGAAAGAGCTTCTCGCGGTATGCGGCGCGAACGATGGGAGTCACCGCCCCTGTAAAGACCTCTTGGACCTGCGGAACACGCCATCAGAGCTGACGCTTGAAGAGGCGTGTTCTGCGGTGGTGGAAAAGGGGATGGAGAAAACGGTGCCTGCGGTTTCCAACATGATGCGCTGCGTGAGAAGATGAGCGAGTTTCCCTATCGCGAAACCGTCGGCCTCGCCTCTATCGGGTTTTCGCCTGACAGGATCGCCGCCATCTATGGTTGTGATGTCGACAAGACGAAAGAGGTGGTGGGGAACGCGCTCGCCCTTGGCGCGGGAGAATTGCTGTCCAAGAGGCTTACACACGATGAGCTCCGCGATCTGGTCGACCCGCCGCCAACGCCTGATTATTTCCCCGTCGACTGCGAGGTGATATTCGCGGAGGCCCGACCTAAAAAGAGAAGTAAAGCAATTACGGAGAAGCACGCTTCCCGGGCATGGAAAGTGTATCTAAAGAGATCACAAGATTCGGACTTGCCTCCTTACTCTAGAAAAAGCTTCATGGAGATTTACTCCGAGGGGTACAAAAAATACTTCAATGGACTAATCATGGCGATGAACTGGACGCCTGGCGAGGCGATTCAGGTAGATTGGGCTGGGAAAACGATTCCGATCTATGGCGAGAACGGTGAGGAAACGCCAGCTTATATCTTCGTCGCCACCTTGCCCTACAGCAACTATGCCTTCGCGAGGGCGTCCTTGGACATGGGCATGCAGAGCTGGCTGGAGCACCATAGGCATATGTTCGAGTTCTTCGGGGGCGTTCCTATATTCGTGAAGCCGGATAACGCGAGGACGGCCGTAATTTACAAACCTGGGTTCAGGCACGTCAGCGCTCGTGAGAGGCAGGAGATCAACCCCCAGTACCAGGAATTCGCCGACCATTATGGCGTCGTAATAAACCTCGCCCGTTCTTTTTCGCCAGACGACAAGGCGTCAGTTGAGATTCACGTGAAGCTTCTCGTCAACCGCAACCTGGAAAGGCTCAGGAGCGCGAGGTTCAACTCGGTCGACCAGCTGAACCTTGCGCTTGAGGAGATCCTAGAGGAGTTCAACGACAGGCCGACCATATTGCGGGGTATTAGCCGCAAGGAGCATTTCCTCAGGTTCGAAGCAGAGCATCTCGCGCCCCTTCCCGAGGTGCCTTTCACCAGCGTCACATGGGAAAAGGCGAAAGCGCGCGAAGACGCGACCGTGCTGGTCCGCGGAGCTTACTACGAAATACCAGAGAGGTATGCGGGCAAGAGGGTACGCATCCGGATCACCGATGATTTCGTGGATGTGTACACGGCCGATCGACAGAGGCAAATGATCGCTCACCATGATCGCCTGCCGGACGCATCGGATACCTTCGAGGGCTTTGCGGGTGCTCATCCCGACCGTCGCAAGCCGCTCGCGGTATGGGCTGCGGAGAACAACCGCGAGGGGATGCTTGACCAGTGGCACCCAACGAAGAACGGAAAGGCAACACCCCGCACAATCGTCTGCCGTTCAGTGAGGAAGGCCTGGTGGCAATGCCCTGAATGCGGCTACGAGTGGCAGGAGGCTCCTCTGTCGAGAACCAGCCGAAACTGGGACGACTGCCTGGCCTGCACGGATGTCGATCTCGTGCCAGGGAGGAACGATCTCGAGACGCTGTTCCCTGAAATCGCATCGGAGTGGCACCCGGACAAAAACGGTCTTAAACCCCATGAAGTGTTTCCCAGCAATCAACTAAAGGTCTGGTGGATCGGCGCCGAATGCGGGCATGAATGGCGCGCGACCATTGCTGAGCGCACGGGGTCTGCATACGGGCGTCTCTGCCCCTACTGCTCGGGAAAAAGGGCACTCGGCGGCTTCAATGACGTCGCCACGCTTTTGCCTGAGCTTGCCAAGATCTGGCATCCGACCAAAAACCCCTTGCGCACACCCGAGAACACCTCCGTATGCCATGTCGGCAGGGTGTTTCTCTGGGACGGATCATCGGAGGGCACGTGGTTGGAATCTCCGAGCAAGTGGGCCGCTCGCAACGGCTACGCAAGCGTACTCGAGCCATTTCACAGCTTCGTCGACGAAGCTAGGAAGCTTGACGAGGAGCACAGGCAAGTCAAGTCCGCAGAGAACTCGATTGTTGATTCCAAGATGGCCGCGAGAGGGGCGCGCTACACCCGCACCCGCGGCATAAGCCTTAAAGACTGGTGTGAGGGAAACTCGCGGGAGGACCTTTTGGAGCAGTGGCACCCGGAAAAGAACGGGGAGCTGACTCCGAAAATGGTGTCGTTTGGCTCGGCGATGAAGTGCTGGTGGAAATGCTCGGAAGGCCACGAGTGGGAAGCATCCGTGGTTAAACGTTCAAATGGCAACGACTGCCCGTACTGCTCCGGTAACGCCGTCCTCGCGGGCTTCAACGACCTTGCCACGGTGCGCCCCGACCTCGCGGCCGAGTGGCACCCTGTATTCAACCTCCCGCTGAAACCGCCGGACGTGACTTCGGGAAGCTATAAGGTCATTTGGTGGAAATGCTCGGAAGGCCACGAGTGGGAAGCGTCCGTGCGCAACCGCTCGAAGGGCCACGGTTGTCCGTACTGCGCCGGTCAAAAGGTCCTCGCGGGCTACAACGACCTCGCCACGACCCACCCCGACCTTGCGGCCGAGTGGCACTCGGACAGGAACGGCACTCTTCTCCCCAATGCCATCACGGCTGGCTCCAACAAGAAGGTATGGTGGCACTGCGAGAAGGGCCATGAGTGGCAGGCTCTCGTCTGCCATCGCGCGAACGGCCGCGGTTGTCCGTACTGCGCCGGACAAAAGGTACTCGCGGGCTTCAACGACCTCGCCACGACCCGTCCCGACCTTGCGGCCGAGTGGCACCCCACGAAAAATAGCGGGCTGAGGCCAGAGGACGTAACTTCCAGCTCTGGCAAGAAGGTATGGTGGCTATGCGAGATGGGTCACGAGTGGGAAGCGATTGTGGGTCAGCGCAGTAACGATCATGGTTGCCCGTACTGCGCAAACAAAAAGGTCCTCGCGGGCTTCAACGACCTCGCCACGACCCACCCCGACCTTGCGGCTGAGTGGCACCCCACGAGAAACGGCGACCTGCGCCCAGACGCCGTGACGGCTGGCTCCAGTCGGAAGGTATGGTGGCGCTGCGAGAAGGGCCACGAGTGGGAAGCAGAAGTTGCCAGACGTAATAGAGGGGCGGAATGCCCATACTGCGTAAACCGAAAGGTACTCGCGGGCTTCAACGACCTCGCCACGACCCGCCCCGACCTCGTAGCCGATTGGCACCCCACGAGGAACGGCGACCTGCGCCCGGACGCCGTGACGGCCGGCTCCGGCAAGAAGGTATGGTGGCTATGCGAAATGGGCCACGAGTGGGAAGACAGTGTGGGACATCGCTCGAGTGGTCGTGGTTGCCCCTATTGCAAAAACCAAGGTACCGTACGCAAGCTTCAGAAGCCTCGTCGCGACCTAATCCGCCTCAATCCTACGTCAAGTAGTACTGTATAGAAACGGGCGCTTCTCCCCGGTGCTGTGACGCCCGACTCCAGCAATAAAGTATGGCGGTAGTGTGAGTTCGGACATGAGCCGGAAGCGCAAGTCGATAGCCAATCGCGGAGCGGAATCCCATTACAGCAAATCATTTTCAGACTGGTATCAAAAACGCTGAACATCGCAGTTTTGTTACTGCATACTAAATTGACTAGTTTTGAGGAGCGAAAAGGATGGTTTGGCGCCTGTCTTTTGCGCCTTGTATCTTTGTTCCAATTAGGGTCGTTTGCGTGACTTCATCTTGGGATCCCGTGCTTCACTCAAGCTTGCTCACCTCACTCGAGGCCCTTGCCCGTAATCCCAAATCATAGGAAAGCCTACACCCGCAAAAGGGTGTTTTTGACGTTTGAGAAGGTTTTGACGAGCTGTTGAATTAACGGGGGAGAATCCTTCTGGGTTACGAAGTCGCACTTCACGACAAAGCGGCTTTCACCGGTATAGGTGCAGGTGAAAAGGGTGAGGTCATGACCCGATCTGGTGAGCTCCTCGAGCTGGGTTCTCTTCAGGACTTCCGTTTGGGCCACCTTGTACAGGTACGTGCTGCCGGAGGCGTCGCAAAACTCGACGAGGTCGCCAACTCGCACGTCGTACAGGGGGCGAAAGTGCTCCCGATAGCTGTGCCCCAGCAGGATGAGGTCGCCGCCTTCGGCCGTTCCTGAATAGCGGCAGGGGGCTACCTGCAGAAGGTCGTAGCTCCAGTCCCCGAGAATCGGAAGGCTCATCCCGATCGACTCGATACTCAAAGCGCCAGCCACCGGGTAACCGTCGACGACGATTTGCGGCATGAGGCCCTCGGTCTGCTCCCTCACGGTCGCCTGGGCTACGTTTGCGCCCTTGGCGGCCGTCTCTCTTTGCAGATCGGCGAGCAGGATGCGTGCGTTCTCTCCTGCCAGGGATTCCTCCTGCTCGAAGGAGAGGAGCATGCCGGCTCCGCATAGGGTCAAGGCGAGGCCGGCCGCTATCAGGATGAGGTCGATGCGCTTTCTGCTCAATTTCATTCGACGCCTCGCGCTCTCATCCTGCTGACGAGCCCCGTTGCAAGCAGGGCGAGGCCTAGCGCGATGAGCGTGTAGGCGGCGAGGGGGCGGTTGCCCGTCTGGGGGATCTCGGGGCGGGCGTTCCCGCCGGTGCTGGGAAGCTGCGGGTCGTCGGGATCGTCGGCGGATCCTCCCGGAGCCGAGGGATCCGGGGGCGTGCCGGGGTCGCTGGATCCAGGGGTGTAGACGTTCGTGACCACGAAGCCGCTTACCGCATCCCCGGAATACGTTGTGGT
>JAFXIM010000222.1 GCA_017533165.1 Eggerthellaceae bacterium | reverse complement strand
GTTCCAGTTGATGTTGACGCTATCTTGTTTTGGATGGTTTGGGATCCCGAGAAGGCCTGCCTTGAAGTGGAGAACTACCCGAAGGCGGTTTTGCGCTCTGCTCAGACAGCCATGCGTGACGTTATAGGCCAGCTCAATCTCGCTGATATATCTACGCGCCGCAAGCAGATCGATCGCGATTTGGGAGAGATTCTTGGCAGCAAGTGCGAGCAATGGGGAATCACTGTTCTTTCTGTTGAGATTCGTGACATTATGATTCCCTGTGAGCTGCAAGATGCTTTATCCCGTGAAGCTCAGGCGGAACGAGAGCGTAACGCACGCATCATCTTGGCGGAGGTTGAAAAGGATATCTCCGAGATGTTCGTTGAGGCAGCTGAGGTGTACAGCAAAAACCCCGATGCGATCAAGCTTCGCGCCATGAACCTTGCATACGAAGGCGTCAAGGATTCCAAGGGTTTGGTATTGGCTCCGAGCTCCCTTGCTGACGGTTTCGACGTAGGTAAGCTGTTTAACGCAGAGTAGCCCTGAATCGTGTTCTGCTTTAGATTGCGGCCTGTCCCTTCTTTTCAGAAAGGCGAGGGCTGGGCGTTGCGCTAAAGCTAGTTAACCGGGTAGCTGCCGATAACCTTGACCTCTCGCAGCTTCATGCGCAGGCAGTTGAGCGCCGTCTGAACCGAAAGCATTTCCACTGGCTCCTCGAATTCCATGAAGAACATGTAGTCGCCTAGGTGCTGCTTGGTGGGGCGCGACTGAATCATGGTGAGGTTGATGCCCGCGAAAGCAAACTCAGACAGGATCATGTGAAGGGATCCGGCGTGGTCTTGCTGCAAGAACAGTGCAAGGGTGGTCTTGTGTTTGGAGCCCTTGAATTGAACGTTGCATCCTTGACGGCCGATGAGGGCAAAGCAGGTCTGGTTGCCAAAATGATCCTCGATGCCGCGCTCTTCGATGCGAGCGCCGTGAAGGTCTGCTGCGAGTGCGTTGGAGATGCCGGCAATATGCTTGCTCTGCGCAGCGATGCGGGCGCTCTCGGCGGTGGAAGAAGTCGCCATGGTGACGCGCCCCGGAAGCTTTTCGTTCAGGTAGCGCTTGCACTGGGCGAGGCCCTGAGCATGAGAGGCCACCGTGGTGATGTCTTCGATCTTAGCCTCGGGGTGCATGACGAGGCAATGGTGTATGCCGATGGCTTTCTCGGCAAGGATGACGGCGTTGCTGCGGAAGGCGAAGTTGTCAAGCGTCGCGGTGACGGGGCCTTCGAGCGAGTTTTCCTTGGCGACCACGCCATAGGCGCAACGGCCACGGTCAACGCAGTCGAAAACCTCGTCAAAGGAGGCGCATTCCACAAAGATCGGATCGTCCAGACCGAGCTGTTCGGCAAAGAAGCGAGCGGCTTCCTCGGAGTAGGTTCCAGCAGGCGCCAAGAAGGCGATGGAGCGTTCGGTGTCGGTCATGGAGGGGTCCTTTTCGGCTAGAAGTATAGGCTGTTGATGGCTCGAGAGCTGAAAAATTATGATACCTCTAGATATTCGATAAAGACCGATTAACCTGCGAATTTGTTACGCCGTAAACGGGTCGTAACATTTTCGCTCCTTTGGCGCCACTGCAAACACATTTTCGGTTTTTTCGGTTCACAGATTTATCACAATCGGGGACAATGACCACACGTGTAAAAGGACGAGGACACCTGAGGAGGTGTACACATGGAAAATCAGGCCACGATTTCAGAGTTCGATAGCATGATGGAGGCTCGCGGAGTGTCCCGTCGCGACTTCTTGAAGCTCGCCGGCGCTGTCACTGCAGCTGCCGGTCTGTCTTGCGCAGCTATGCCGCGAGTTGCTGATGCTCTCGAGCAGTCTGTCATCGGCGCAACCAAGGGCAACCTTTATCCTGTCATTTGGATCGAGGGCGCATCCTGCACTGGTTGCACGGAGTCTTTCGCTCAGATCGAAAGCCCTGATGCTGGCACCGTCGTGCTCGACATGATCTCTTTGAACTATTCGGAGACTTTGTCGGCGGCCGCTGGTCATTCGGTGGAAGAAGCCAAGGCTCAGACCGTTGAGGCTGGCAACTACATTCTCGTGTACGAGGGAGCTGTTCCCGAGGCATGGGGCGGCAACGCACTGCGCGTCGCCGCAGAGCCGGGCACTCATGCCCTGGTTCACGCAGCCGAGAAGGCCAACGCGGTTGTCGCGCTGGGCTCCTGCGCTGTTAACGGCGGCTGGTGCGCTGCATACCCGAACGCATCGCAGGCAACTGGCGTTCAGGATTACCTGAAGAAGGCTGGCGTTGAGGCTACCGTCGTCAACGTTCCCGGCTGCCCGGCTAACCCCGAGTGGCTCATGGCCGTTCTGGTTGACGTCGTCCTCATGAAGGACCCGTCTCTTCTCGACCTCGATGCACAGGGCAAGCCCGCTGGCATCTTCGGTCAGAGCATCCATGACAACTGCGAGCGTCGCGGTCACTTCGAGAACGGCGAATTCGTTTACGAGTTCGGCTCTGAGGAAGAGGCCAAGGGCTACTGCCTCTATCCGCTCGGCTGCCGTGGTCCGCAGACCATGTCCAACTGCGGCGTCACCCTGTGGAACAACCGTCGCAGCTGGTGCGTCAAGGCTGGTTCTCCTTGCATCGGCTGCTGCGAGGCCAACCCGAACGATCCGGACCAGAACTGGGTCCAGGTCAACACCCCGTTCTACAAGCGTCATCGCGATCTGCGCGTCGGTCCGCTGACCTTCCAGCCCACCACCGTTGCTGTTTCCATCATCGGTCTGGCTGCTGCGGCATTCGTCGTCCACGGCTTCGGCATGAAGAAGTTCGGCCGTATGGACGGTGGCGCAGACTTCGAGAAGATCCGCAAGTGGGACAAGGCGCATCCCGAGCAGTCCATCGGCGTTTACGCTGATCCTGTCGAGGGTGGTCCCGTCATCGATGAGAAGAAGAACTAAGGGAGGTGAGCCTAGATGACTCGTTCTGTTATTGACCCGATTACTCGTATTGAGGGCCATCTGCGTGTTGAGATGGAAGTTGAGGGTGGTATCGTTAAGGATGCTTGGGTGTCTGGCGGCTGCTTCCGTGGTATGGAGCTCGTCGTGCAGGATCGCACCCCCGAGGATGCCGCTCAGATCGTTCAGCGCATCTGCGGCGTCTGCCCGGTTTCTCATGCTCATGCTTCTGCTATCGCAGCTGAGAAGGCCTATGGCATTACCATTTCCAACAATGCTCGTATCATCCGCAACCTAATTGAGGGCGCCCAGTTCCTGCACAGCCACATCCTGTGGTTCTACAACCTGGCTGCTCTTGACTACGTCAACCCGCTGAACGCGCTCAATGCCAACGTGGCTAACGCAATCGATTTGGCTCAGGCTGCCGGTACGTCCATGAACAGCGACCTGGTCGCTCTTTCCGAGAAGCTGAAGGCTTTCGCCAACAACGGCCAGCTCTCCATCTTCTCCGGCAACTGGTTCGACTCCGAGGGTGGCACCGGCTACAAGCTTCCGCCCGAGCTCGACCTTATCTGCACTGCTCATTATCTTGAGGCTCTCAAGATGCAGGCTCGTGCTTCCGAGGTTGCTGCCCTTCTCGGCGGCAAGATGCCTCACGTCATGACCATCATCCCCGGCGGCACCGCTTTCGTTCCCACCGAGGAGAAGCTTGACGACCTCAAGACCATGGTTGACGAGATCTACAACTGGGTTGCAGAGACCATGGTTCAGGATACCCTGGCCATCGCTCCGTACTATGCTGATGCATTCAACTGGGGCAAGGGCTGCGGCCGCTACATCGCTTGGGGCGTTTTCGAGCGTCCGAG
>JAFXIM010000221.1 GCA_017533165.1 Eggerthellaceae bacterium | reverse complement strand
TCTCATGTCGACAAGCTCCGCGAAGCTCTTTGTGTGTCGTTCATGGCCCTGGGTCTTGCCGTAGCCAACAGCTATTCCAAGGCGAAGCTTTTCGTTGGCGTTTCTGGTAGCCTTAGACTTCCTTCGTGACATAATGCCTGTCCAACAGGTGTTTAGGCCCATTTCCTGGGCAGCCAGTACCAGTTTTTGTCCCCAATAGCCTATAGCCTCATCGTGTGAGTTATCGGAGACGACAAACGCAATATGGCTTTGAGCGCCGCGCACCAAACCAAAGGAAGCAACAAGTTGATAGGCCTCTGGGTTATTGGTTACAAGCTGAATGTTCAAGCCGCTTGCTTTCCTGTATTCGTCGATAAGAGCCATCAGCTTGCCCTCAAGATCCTTATCGATAGGGGTGGGGAAGTACTCTCTGACCGAGTGTCGGGCTCGAATGGTATCCATTATCGTCATGATTGCCAGCTCTTTCCCTGCTTATAACTAGCTTTAGGACATAGTAACCGATCTGTGCAAATACAGATGAACCATCGGGCTATTGTTCTTTAGCTATAAACCTTTAGGGTTATACGGCGTAAGCCAGTGAGCCTAATGCCGATTCTCTGGGGCTGAAGTCTTCTTGTAAAACTGTTTTGACATCTCCTGCAGCATGCATAGAGTCCATGACAAAGTCATTCGGTGGTACACTCTCCCGCATCATGAAAGAATGCGTCTCGTAAGGCCTGTATTTAGGTGCAGCGGTAAGGTGGAAGGTCTGACATGACTATCTCTGAGCAGATTAGAAGCAGGAGGAAAGAACTCGGTATATCTCAAGAAGATCTAGCGGCACGAATATACGTTTCACGACAGACTATTTCTAATTGGGAGACCGGGCGAACGTATCCTGACATTGAAAGTTTGCTTTTAATGAGCGCATTGTTTGACTCCACCGTCGACGAATTGATCAAGGGAGACGTGGAAAACATGAAAGAATCCAATGCTAGTGATGCAAGAAAGATGAAAGTTCTAACTATTGCTGCTGCTTTGTGTACGCTCGCTGCGATACTGATCATGCTTTGTGGTTTTACGATATGGGAGTGGGGGATTGCCCCAACGCTTATCAGCGGAATATCCCTTACCGCTTTAGCCGTTGTTCCGGCATTTGAAATAGAGAGATTAAAGAAGAAGCATGATATTTTGACTTATGCGGAGATCTCTTCATTTGAAAAGGGGATAGACGTTGACAGGAACACTCCGGCGGGACTTCGTGCGCGCAGACATCCTGTTGCCACGGAAGCCACAAAGATCCTTGTATCAGCATTATTCGGAGCTGTCTTGGGTTTCACGTTTATCCTATTTGTTTGGAACGCTCTAGGCTGGCGACCGCTGTAACGTGACGTACGTCGCGCATGACGGTGTGCTGCCTGTTTCGATCCAGCAGCAGTGGCCCATGCTTGTTATCTCATAGGTAAATTCTTTTACCTGCACTTCGGGGTTTGTTCGTAGAATCAACGAGCAAACCCCGAAATACCGTTTCGCTACTCAAGGTTGCGCAAAGGCAAATTCAAGTTGGTAGCAATCCCGCTATTATCGCCAACAATACCGATTGTTGATTGTGCGGATAGGCACTTAGCTAGGGGGTTTGCTTATGGGCTTTCTGGAAAACCTGGTGAAACTTCCTTGCTTGGTACGTAGACCATGAAGCGGTATCTATGGAGATGGAAGAGATTCACCAAGCGATATTGAGAGGCGACGCAGCCTATACGCTCCAGTACAGCGTAAGAACCGAACGTCACGGATTGAGCGTGAAGGTGGTTCCGTAAAGCATGGCGCATCGAACAC
>JAFXIM010000220.1 GCA_017533165.1 Eggerthellaceae bacterium | reverse complement strand
CCCGGCGTGAGGGATGTCGTTGGTTCGGCGACAGTTGCCTCGATAGCTGCCCGCGATAACGCTGCGGCGTCGAATTCGGTTATCGCGGAGACTGCATTTGATCTTGCTACACAGGCTGGCATTCTGAATCCCGGCGTGATCCGCTCGTATGAGTTCACATGGCGCGTGCCCGATGGGCTTTCTGGCGAGACGCCGCTTACCGTGAGGGTCTTGGAGGACGGCTCGGCGCCGGAGGGTTCGCAGTCTTCGAACGGCGTTTCCTCTGGCGAAGGTTCGTGGTTTGCAAGTGGGGCCTTGTTCGCAAGCGCCGTGAACAGCGATATTTCGGCTTCGAGCATCGATTCGAGCGTGCTATTCAGGGTACCTTCTGTGGCCTTGGACGAGGACGGCTCCAACGTGCCCGGTGGTTCCGACGGCGGTTCGGGTGAGTCGGGTGGTCCTGGCGAAGGTTCCGGCAATGATGCGTCGGGCGAGTCGGACGCCTCAGGTAACGCAATTCCTGGCGGCTCAGGGGGCCTCTCTGCTGCGGGCGATGACCTCTCCTCGACAGCCATGGCCACCCTTTTGGCTGGTTTGGGCCTTGCGGGCGTGGGCATTGCCGCGAAGAAGCTCGGTGACGAAGACGGCGAAGCTGAGGGTTAGCCGTCCGAGTTCATCGGAAAACCACCAGGCGATGCGCACGCGTTTGGGGTGAACCCACTGGGGGTGGAGGTGACCTCCTTTGCGGTTCAAACCTTACCTTGTTTGAAATTCTATCATCCCGACTGCGGAATACGCGCATTTGCCGCAGAGAGCCGCAGGAGGGGTGCGAGCAGCTTGCGAGCCATAGGTATACCTACATAAACTGCGAGCAGATGGCCACCAGCACGGGCGCGGCAGCTGAGCATACGATGCCGTTGATCACACCGAGCACCACGGTCTCCTCGTTGGTGCAGCGGATGATCATGGGAAGCGTGGTGTCCTCACTGGTAGCTCCAGCGGGCGCGATGCAGGTGGGGTAGTTCAGGTGACGCGATATCCAGGGGATGATGAGGAAGGAGACCAGCTCTCGCAGCAGGTTTGACAAAAACGCGATGCTTCCCACCTGCGGCCCAGCCAGATCCGCGAGCACCACGCCCACGAGGCTATACCAGCCCATGCCGGAAGTAACGGCTGCGCCTTCGCCGAGAGACATCCCGCAAAGCGGTGCAAATACCAGCCCCGCGACAAAGGATCCCACGATGATCCCCGCTGGCACGAGCAGCAGGCGCGCACCATACTCCTTGATCTTGCCGATAAGCCCCTTGCTCATGCCTACGCTGATACCCACGAAGAACATGAGCGCGTACAGAACGTAGTCGGAGTGCTCGACGAGCGCACCTACCAGGCCGAAATCAAAGGGGGAGAGGCCGTAGGCCACACCAAGGGCAAGCGATCCGACGGCGATGACGATCATGATGATCTCGGAGGAGCTACTGGAGTTGCTCGAAGGTGAGGGGCCGGTGGAAACGGCTGCTTTCTCCGCGTGAGCGCAGTCGGGGTTTTTCCCGCCAGCCTCCTTTTCCCGAGCGTGCCTTTCCACGATATCCTTCATAAACAGGCTGGTAAGCACATACACCACCGCGATGGAGAAGGCCACGGGCGCAAGGCACAGCACGACGCTTGCCAAGCCCAAGTTGGCAAGCTGGCCCATGAGCTCATCGCGCGCGCCGAGATCGGCGCCCATGCAGAAGATGAGCAGGCCGGTGCTTGCGAGCGTGAGCGTAGACACTGCGTTGCTGAGACGCGCGGG
>JAFXIM010000025.1 GCA_017533165.1 Eggerthellaceae bacterium | reverse complement strand
GCCGAAAAGTATGCCGAGAACTACGGCAATCTGGGTGATGGCGTTGCCGAGCTGGTTATCGAGGGCGGCAACCATGCACAGTTCGGCAGCTACGGTGCGCAGGAAGGTGATGGTGCGGCAGCCATTAGTGCCGAAGCGCAACGTGATCTGACCGCCGACTTTGTGGCTGAGGCTATTCTTTAGCGCGGGCTATTCCGAGATGGCTTCATCGGCCTTTTTCGAGCGGGCTTCAGCGGCCTTCTCCAAGCGGATGAACTCCTGCATGCAGCATGCGGCAAGCTCAAGCTCGGTGGCAGTCGGGTGTGATACCACGCGCTTTTGCACCAGCTTGAGCGGATTTGCCGGATTGAACCAAAGGTTGAGCAGCAGCAAAACCGTTGCCGCGAACAGTACGCCAAGCGTTTTCAGAAAGCCCAGGTAGGGAAAGAGGGCAATGGTGATTCCCGCCACTAGCGCCCAAACGAGCAGCGTTGCCATGTGCACCGTTCCGCATTCGTTTTCGAGATAAGGGAGCTTGGAGAGATCTTCGGTTTTCCACGAAGGATTGCTCTTCCTTTGCGCATGAACAACCGTGTGCTCGGCGCCGTGATAGCGACGGAACTGCTCGAACATCTCGTTCGTTTCGTAGTCGTGATACTTGGTGGCAAGTATCGCGTAACTCGGAAACCACCCGATAACGGCAAACACGACCGCCCCCACCACCGGCGCGCCGTCAAACAGCACGACTGCTGCCACAATGAGCACAATGGCAAGCACGAGCAACTTGAGCATCAGGCGGTTACGCGGATCTTCTTCGAGCTCGACCTGGTCGGTTTCCTGATCGGCGCGGAACCGCTTGTGAACCTGATCATAGGGGCCTACGAGGGTCTGGATTTCTTCCTGATCGCGCCAACAATAGACGGCGTTGTCACCTTCGAGCGCGGGATCGCCAAACATGATGCCCCTCTGGCTGGAAAAGCCTCGCTGCATGCGACCCCCTCTCTTGCTAGCTTTGGCGCGCTTACCTTCTGCACCTGTATTAGCTTAAGCCAAAAGGGCGGCTGGTGGTTTTATTTCAGTGAGAGTTGCTTAAGCGAAACGCTGCAGCCGCCGTGCACTTTCTTGCTGCGTCACCTTCTCCTTGTTATGATGTATTACGCGTATTACGTTTGAGGAGGTCATATGGAAGCTGTGCTTACCGTTAGGCTCGACAAAGAGGTGAAGGAGCGTGGCGTTGCCGTCATGAGCGAGCTGGGCTATTCCCCGTCCGCTGCCGTGCGCGCTTTGTTCGACTACGCCATCAAGCACGACTCCCTCCCCTTTCCGGAGGAGAAACATCTCAAAGAGGCCGATATCCGCGAGCGCATCGCCGCTTTTGACGCTTGCCACACGGCCGAACCCCTTGCCATGACGGACGAAGAACTGCGCGAAGCTCGCCTGAGGGATCGCTATGATTTTGATGCTCGATAACAACATCATCCTCGACCACGTTGGTCGCCGGGAGCCTTTCTATCGCCTGTCAAGGCTTGCCTGCCTGCTTGGGATCACGGGCGAGGCTGAGACTTATATAAGCGTAAACATGCTGACCGATCTGTTCTACCTGCTGCGCAAGGACTACGGCAGCAGCGGCGCGCAAGAGATGCTTGCGAGCAACCTCTCCTTTCTCAAGCTTGTGGGAGTGTCCGCTGCCGACGCGCAAGCTGCCCTGGAGCTGCGATGGAATGACTTCGAGGATGCGCTTGTTGCGCAATGTGCCAAAAAGATCGGGGCTGATTACATAGTGACGCGCAACGTGAAGGACTTCCGGGAATCCAGCATCCGCGCCATCACGCCGGAAGAGCTCTTCGAGATCCTGCGTAAGCGCGGGATTGAGTACGAGGAGTTCGGCTGGTAGACAGGCTGCGCGATATCGGGATTAAAGGACAACCTGGACAGTTGGCGCAGGTGCCTACAGAAAACAGATCTCCTTCACCGCGGCCACCCTTCGCTCCAGGCCCTCGCGCAAGTAGTCGAGACGCCATTGTACTATGTCACCTTTCTCAAGCATGGCGATGGCTTCTTCGACGAATCCATCAAGGTCAGATGGGTCAAGCCACTCCAAGCGCTGCGCCAACAACAGCTGACGATTGGGGTTCCCGTCGAAAGGCCTCGAGACAAAGGAATGGTCCCCGCGAGCAACAGCGGACTCGTCTTTGTCGTACCACAGGCTGTTCCCCGAATCGAACAACGGCGCGAAGCGCCATCTAAGAGTATGGATGTTGCGAAGATAGCCAAAGTTCCTGAGATGGCGGTCGGTGTTTGCAAGCACGCTGTCGCACACGATCATCTTTGAGAGGAAGGTCTCGACTTCGCGCCTCGGAATACCTAGATTGACGGACATGCGAACCACAGCGTCGAACTCGCTTTCGCCCCGACGCTTGCCTTCGGAGTCATAGATGAGGCTTGCCGGAACATACTCCTCATCCGTCGAAACAAAGCACTCACATACGCTGACAACACCCAGCTGACCAGCACATTCAGTCCAGTACGGTACAAAGTCACACCCATCGAGAACGCGCTCAAACAGCAGACTGGCAACCGCTTCGTTGTAAGCTTGCTGATCGGTCCACGGAACATGGCCCTTCAGCAAAAGTCTTCTGCCGCTTCGACAAACCCACTTCTTCGGAAGAACGCCTTCCGATGTGTTATCTGGCGTAGAGAGACCAACGCCCGAAAGCCATTCATCCCAATTCGCAGAATCAGGGCACTCGAATTCGTTTTGGAAATAGTTCAGGTCTTCCCAAGCCAGGCTCTCGCCTGCAGGGCAAATCCAGTATTGGTCGGAAAGCGAGAGGCCGAGATTTCGAAACGGAATCTGGGCAGGCTCATCAATGCCAAGCTTGAGAAGCTTGGCATCCAGCCCATCGCGTGACTCGGGAATGGCGCGATGGCTCCACCATTGCCTAAGACCCTCGGCCTTGGCTTGCCCGTTGCGCCCCACCGTGCCAATGGGGGCTCTCGACGCATCTATCACCTCGCGTGGCGTGAACGAGCCCTTCTCTTCACGGTAGACAAACGCCATAACGGGGTAAGGACCGTTCATGAGCGTGTATTCATCCCCTCTGCGAGGGCGGCCCAACTTCGGCACGTTTACCAATGCGTACTCAACAGACGACTCGCTCACAAGCCAATGCTTGTTGATTTTAACGGCATCGAGGGAGCCGTTTTTGATGCGCTTGTGCACCGCCTGATCGGTTATGCCAAGCCTATCTGCAGCCTCGCGTATGCTCAAGCTGTAGTCCACAGGATCACCTCCGCCCAACGGTCACTAAGTTTATTTAGCATAATAGTTTAAAAATAAGATAAAAAGGTTTAAAAATTAAAACTCCTACCGAGCACCTTCTAGCCACGATGCTGTCTCCTTGCTAGAGCTCTTGTTGCGCAGTGCGCAAAAAAGATCGGTGCTGACTACATAGTGACGCGCAACGTGAAGGACTTCTGGGAATCCAGCATCCTCGCCATCACGCCGGAAGAGCTCTTCGAGATCCTGCGCAAGCGCGGGATTAGGTACGAGGAGTT
>JAFXIM010000219.1 GCA_017533165.1 Eggerthellaceae bacterium | reverse complement strand
TTGAGGTTTCGCGCCGATACCGCATTCTGCTTGTCCGTAAGGGAGTTGATGGTATCAATGCGTGCTTTGATGCGCCCCGCACGTTCAAAATCGAGTTCAGCGGCAGCTTCTGACATTTCGTCCAACAACTCATCAATGAACTCACCATGATGACCGGAAAGGAAGCGTTCGATTCTGCGCACGTTTTCAGCGTATTCCTCAGGTCTGATCTGCCCGCAGCATGCTCCAGGACCTAGGCCCACATGGGCGTCAAAGCAAGGCTTTATTGAGCCTCCCCCACCCAGCAGGAGCTCCATGGATAATTCGGACTCTCCCCTCTCGCGAGCCTTATCCATGCGACGAGCTAAGTTGCGCCAATCAGAGCAGGAGTGCGCGCACAGGGGAACCACCCTGCGAGCGATGTCAACCAAATCCCTCGCAGCACGCGAATTGGTGTAAGGCCCGAAATAGCGAGTATCCTTGCGATGCTTTTCACGCGTGTACTTGATTGCCGGGAAAACGTCTCCTTTGGTAATGGCGATGAAAGGATAGCTCTTGTCGTCTTTGAAGTCGGCGTTGAAAAAAGGGCTGTGCTGCTTGATCAGGTTCTTTTCGAGAACGAGGGATTCGTGCTCGTTTTGAACGACGATGTATTCAAAGGTGTGAATCTGGTCAACGAGCAGAGGGATCTTGGCGCGCTCATCCTGGAAGTTCAGGTATTGGCGCATACGCGCACGAAGCTGCTTTGCCTTGCCCACATACACGACCTCCCCCGCCACGTTCTTCCACAGGTAGACGCCGGGCAACGCCGGGACCTCATCAAGCTCCCGCTTGATCCTGGCAATCTTTTCTTCTTGTGTCTCATGCGATGCATCCATGCGGTAAGTATACCAATACGAGGCGCTTGCAACATGCCCGTCGACTCACCCTAATAACCTCCGACCAGTTCCTGTCGCATTCTGAGAACTCCCTTTTCCGCCTTAAGACGCGAGCGCTTGAAATACCAACCGCCCTGATCAACGACAAAGGAGAGCTCTTCTTCGGCAATGCGGTACCAAGCATAAGCACGACGGAAACTCTGCTCAAAACCAATGCCGTACTCATGTAAACGAGCGAGACGCAAGGCCGCATTGCCCTTGTCAACGGCGCAATGGTTCAACTCTGCGATGTCGAAGGCGCGCTCGGCGAGAGCACAAAGACGCTCAGGTGAAGCAACCGCACCCGTATAGCGTTCACTCAGGTCAATGAGCTGGCAACAGGCCTCCGCACAATCGTGGGCAGCTGCATAGGTGAAGCATTCGTAGGCACGCGAATAGAGAAGTTGACGCTTTTCCTCATTACTCCCGCAAAGCTCATGGCAATATCGGCCCTCGCACAGATCATCAAGGTAGATAAGCCCCAGCTTTACATAAGCCTCCACGCAACCGCGCTGCGCAGCATGCAAGAACAAAACCTCGGCAGCACGGAAGCAGTCCGTCTTAATGGCCGATTGCGACGAAGAAGAGTACGAAAGAGCCTCTCCGAAGTAGGCATGTGCGTAACGCAAGGCGCGCTGCCCCGCCTCATCCCTTCCACTGGGATACACCGCCACGAACTCGCGCCCAGTCGCTTCGCACTCCACCGAATACGCCGGTTCGGTAATCCAGATCCTTGGCAGTTCGTGCTGACGAGACGAAGCATCCAGGCTGTATACCGGGGTAGCTGCGCAGCGCTGCTCCCACCTGCGATGGGCTACCCCTTTCTCCAGAACACTGACATTTCGGCCTCCATTGGCACGCGATACGCTGGGACAGCCAACCAGCCTGCCCGCAAGGCGTTGACCATATCCTGGCTTAGCCCCTGCCGGCGCAGCGGAACGCGCATCGTAACGAGGCTTTCTCGCAAGCTTAGTCATCGAGAACCACCGCCATGTCGATCTTGGTCCAACGCCCAACCTGATTGACCGACCGAACCAGTCCAGATATCTGCTTACCCCCATCCATCAGGCGAGAGACTATCTCATTAAACTCACAAGAGAGGTAGCCGAGACGATTGCCGCGCGTATCGTTGATGCAGACAGCGAACAAATCATGCATGTTGCTCGCATCGCGCTCAAAAACAAGCCTCTCGCCAGCGCGCAATTGCTGTGCGAGAAGCCTTATCCCGGGGATGTGCGCCGTTCCGGCAACAGAAGTGCGCTCGATAAAGCAAATGCCGCGTTGACTGATACCTAAGCTGTCGAAAGAGATTAGGGATGCATTCATGTCACTCACCTCAGCCATCTCGTTTAAGATTCAAATGTGATGCTTGTCATAATAAAGATGCCAAGGGATTGTTGAGACCCGTTTATGGGTCACTGCAGGCCATACATTTCTCTATTATGCTGAGCATGAACTGACAAGATAGGGAGCCGCATGAAACTTCTTCATACCGCCGATTTGCACATAGGCAAAAGCGTCAATGGCTTTTCACTCATCGAAGACCAACGCTACATTTTCACCCAGATCCTTCGGATAGCGCATGAGCGCGGAGTAGACGCCCTTCTCATCGCAGGGGATATGTATGACAAAACCACGCCGTCGGCAGAAGCAGTTGCCTTGCTTGACTGGTTCCTCACCTCAGCTCACATGCAAGGACTTGAAGTGTTTGCCATCCCCGGAAACCATGATTCAGCCGAACGCGTAGCCTACGCAAGCGGCATACTTGAACGTCACGGGGTGCACCTCCCTGAAACCTATAGGGGAAGGCTCAAGTCATACACGCTGCACGATGAATTCGGCGCTATCAACATCTGGCTCGTCCCCTTCCTAAAACCGGTGCACATACGCCCTCATTTTCCCAACATCGAAATCAATCAGGACTACACACTTGCTTTACAGGCGGCAATTCATGCGGAACCTGTAGACCCTAAGTCAAGGAACGTTGCGCTTGCGCATCAGTTCGTGGTCAGCGGCTCAAGCTCCCCCATTACCTGCGATTCCGAACTCAACGTTGGCGGTCTCGATTGCGTAGATTCAAGCGTATTCGAAAACTTTGACTATGTCGCCCTTGGCCATCTGCATCGCGCTCAACGCGTAGGCCGCGAAGAGGTGCGCTACGCTGGGTCACCCCTCAAGTACTCCTTCTCAGAAATTGACCATGTGAAGTCCGTTACGCTTGTTGAAATCAGGGAAAAGGGATGCGTACGCATTGAGGACATCCACCTTGAGCCGCTGCATGACCTGCGCTGCATTCGCGGGCCACTTGAAGAGCTTTGTTCGGATGAAGTAGTTGCGGAACAAGACGCACACGATTACCTGCGCATCATTTTGACTGACGAGGACCCCCAGCTTAACGCGCTCAGCGCGCTACGCGCCCACTACCCCAATCTCATGGCGATCGAATACGAGAACGTGCGAACTCGCAGCACAGGATTGAGTCAACAAGTAGATACGGTTGACGCCCTTGAAGACCCTCTGGTGCTGTTCCGGCGTTTTTTCGAAATGCAAAATGGAATGCAAATGACTGACGATCAGGAACTTATCGTGCGCAAAGCCATAGAAGACGCACGGGAAATAGCAAAGGAGGCATAAGGTGAGACCCGTAAAGCTGACCATGAGCGCCTTTGGCCCCTATGCCGATAAAATCGAGCTTTCCCTCTCCGATCTAGGCCAAACGGGCCTCTACCTCATTTGCGGAGACACCGGCGCAGGCAAGACCACGGTGTTCGATGCCATTGCCTTCGCTTTGTTTGGCGAAGCATCGGGAACCGCCCGCAAGGCAAAGAGCCTGCGAAGCGACTTTGCAAAGCCTGAAACCGAAACCTTTGTCGAGCTTGAATTCGAATACCAAGGTAAACACATTATCATCAGGCGCTCTCCCGCCTACGCGCGCCCTAAGCTTAAAGGTGGACCTGGCCTGACCAACCATGCAGCCTCCGCAGAACTCATAAGGCCTGGCAAACCACCCGTCACCAAGCTTGCCGACGTCAATGACGCCGTCGTTGAGTTACTGGGCATGGATCGCGGCCAATTCTCCCAAATCGTTATGATTGCGCAAGGAGATTTCAGAAAGCTGCTCAACTCCGACACCAAGGAAAGAAGCCAAATCTTCAGAAAGCTCTTTGACACCAGCATGTTCGAAAGCTTCACCAACATTCTCGAAAGCCAGAGAAACGCACTTAAAAGCGAATACGACGCACTCTCGAGCGAACTTTCCTCGTTGGCGCTTCAGGCAGATTTCATGGGCGAAAGCGAACGCTTCCTTCAGGTAAGGACGCTTGAGTCGGATGGCCGCCTGAGCTTTGAAGCGCTGTCTGCCGCCATGTACGCGCAAAATGAGGAAGACGAGGCGCTTAAAAGATCCTTGCAGCAAGAGGAAGAAATTCTTTTTGCCGAGCGCGACAAGTTCAATGAAAGACTAAGCGGCCTCCTAGAGCTCAGAGCCGCTGAAACCGAACTTGATCAAATGCAAAGGGCGGCGGATCTAGAAATAGCCTCGCTTGAAATCCACCGAGAAGAACTTGCGGCCAGGGAGGCGGAAAAGCCCCTGCGCGATGACCTTGCTGCCCAGGTGGCCAAAGAAAAAGCTCAGCTTCCCTCATATGAACGCCTAGCCAGCATTGCATCAAGACTAAGCACAACCGAAACGGACGCGCAACATCTCGCTGAAAAGCGCGACAAGGCATGCGCCAACATTGAGTCCCTTCTAGAAGCGCGCAGCATCTGCGAGCAGAAAATCGCCCAATTAAGCAATGCTCCCGTAGTCGCGGCGCACGCAGAAGCGGATGCTCAGAGAGCCTTGGAGGCCAGTAAAAACCTTCAGTTTCTTATCAAGAGCTTCGATGCAATGCGCAAGCGCCATAGCAAGGCGGAGTCAGAATATGCAGATAAGCTTAAATGCTATGAACGCAAACGAGCAGAGTGCGAAATACTCGGTGATTCAGCGCGCACATTACAGCAGGAATATCTAGACAACCAGGCTGGATACCTTGCCTCACGACTTGAGGACGGCAAGCCCTGCCCTGTCTGCGGGTCAACGACTCACCCCTCGCCCACCGCGCACATCGGAGCTAAAATCTCTCAGGAAGAAGTGGACGCAGCCGCAGCCGCCCATCAGAGGGCGCAACAGGAATGCCAGAGCGCAGCTCAGGCATGCTCTTCTGCAATGGCGCAAGTCAATGCCTGCATAGACGAAATGACCCGATTCGCCCTAGAGAGACAACTCGAAGGTGAGCCCGAGCATCAGGCCGCGCTGCTTGAAGATCTTTTCCTTACGGCTGAAAAAGATCTCGACGATGCGAATCGGCGCTACGACAAGGCCAAACGAGAGCTCGAAGAGCTGGGCAAGGCTCAAAGCTTGCTCGGACAGGTAACAGACAACCTGCAAAGACAGCAAGAGATTGTCGACCAAGCAAAGATCGCTCATGCGAACAAGCTATCGGAAATCGAATCAGCTCGCGCATCCCTAGCTGAAATATCGCGCGTCCTCATCCACCCAGATTTAAAGACTGCCGAGGACTGCATCCGTCGCAAAGAACGCGACTATTTCGAACTTGCAGAAGCCCACGAGCTCGCCCGCAAAGCCTTCAACGCAAGTCAAGTTAACCTGGCACGCATTGAAAGCCGTAGCGAAAACCTTAAAGCACGCATAAGGGAGCTTACGTCCCTAGGCAGTCCTGACATGCTTGATGAGCTTCACGTACAGCTACATGACCTCAATGCAAGGTTAGCAAAGCTGCGCCAAAGGGCAGATGAGGTTACCGCACGTTTGGGTAGTAATGTCACGGTCCTCAAACGATGCGAAAAGGCACTAAGGCGAAGTACGGATATTCTTGCAAAGTACAGCGAAATCGGAGTTGTAGCCGACACGGCTGCTGGCAAACTTAAAGGGAAGGACAGGATTAGCTTCGAGGCCTACGCACAGGGCATGTACTTCGATCGGATCATCATTGCGGCAAACCGCCGTCTCGGCATTGCCACAAACGGACGCTTTGAGCTGCGTCGCCGTGAACAAGCAGCGAACCAAAAAAGCCAATCGGGCCTCGATCTCGATGTCCTCGACAACTACACGGGAAAACTCAGAGATGCATCCTCCCTTTCAGGTGGAGAATCCTTCCAGGCATCCCTGTCGCTGGCGCTAGGTCTGTCCGATGTCGTTCAGAGCAGTACCGGCGGGATACGCCTCGACACCATGTTCATTGACGAAGGCTTTGGATCGCTTGACGAGGAAGCCCTGGAGAACGCATTGCGCATGCTTACTACCATCGCAAATGACGACAAGCTCATCGGCATCATCAGCCACGTTGACGAGCTGAAACAGTGTATCGATCGAAAGATCATCGTTAAAAGAGGGAGAGAGGGATCATCGATCAGCATGCACGTCTAGCTTGCTGCATTTCATACATATCGCCCAAAATCGGCGCTCTCTCAACAGAACAGCCCCCGAGTACAAGAAAGCCCTCCGGGAATCCCGAAGGGCTTTTGGTCATGTGTGGGTATGAAAGTACCTAGACCTGCTTCATCAAGACGCCCGTGGTATGAGCGTAGGGAACGATCTCTTCCTTAATGCGCTCGAAGCATTCCATGATAGGAATGTTCTGCGGGCAGACATCTTCGCAAGCACGGCACTCGATGCACTCCATGGGCATCTTCTTGCCCTGGTTGAAGCGAACGATGAAGCCGAGCTGATAGTTCGCCTTCTGGGCATCACCAAAGTTAATGAGGTAATTCAAAGTGGTAAGCGATCCGGAAATGCCAGTGCCCTCAGGGCATACCTTTGCGCAGTAGTCGCAACCGGTGCAGGGAATGATACCGCTTTCAAGCATAGCCTTCTGAGCCTTGGCGACTGCAGCCTGCTCTTCTTCATTCAGAGGCTGGAAGTCCTTGAAGGCCTTGCAGTTCTCCTCAACCATCTCAACGGTGTTCATACCGGAGAGCGTAGTGTATACACCAGGAACGCTCGCCGCAAAACGCAAAGCGGCAGTAGCGTAGGAATCGTTAGGCATAGCCTCGTCGAAGATTGCCTTAACAGCCTTCGGAGGATCTGCGAGCAAACCGCCCTTGACCGGCTCCATAACAGCAATGGGCACGCCATGCTTGTTGGCAATTTCAACGCACTCGCGCTCACGGAAGGAAACGCTATCCCAGTCAGCGTAGTTCACCTGAAGCTGAACCATCTCAGTATCGGGATACCAAGCGAGGAACTCCTCAAGCTCCTCGGGAGTGCAATGGGCAGAGAAGCCGATGTGCTTGGCCAAGCCACGTTCCTTAACGGTCTTCATCCACTCCCAAACATTGTTCTTTACAAAGCCTGCGGTGCGAACACCACCAAGGTTGTGCATGATGTACACGTCGATGTAGTCAACACCAAGGTTATCGAGGGACTCGGCGAGCTGCTTTTCCAGATCCTCCTGGGAAGAGCAGTAGTTACCCCATGCAACGCACTTGGTAGCGATGTAGTAGGAATCGCGCGGATAGCGCTTTACCAGCGCCTCCTTCAGTGCGGCCTCGCTGTTGGGATAAGCCCATGCAGTATCGAAGTAGTTGCCGCCTGCCTCCATGTAGGCGTCGATCATTTTCTTCGTATACTCAATGTCTATCTCATTGGTAGCACGTCCCTCAAAGCGCATGCAGCCAAAGCCAAGCGGGCTGATTTTGCTGGTGTCCAATGCCATGTCCCCTCCTCATAACAAAACAAACGTGCAAGGTCCTTCCTTTTCCCTCACGAAAGTTTAGTCTATCTCAGGAAACCGTGAATACATGCGCAGGTGATCAAAAATTACATTGCGCACATCGCATTATTTGACATGCCGTTTTCAGTCAGCCTCGATGCTCCTCACTCGCTAATTTTATGTCCAGAAACAGAGGAGCGTTAAGATCGCCAAGAAGCGCGGAAGCAACTGAATCCCTAGAGCATCTTCCTGTAGGAAAGACGCGCCTCGACCATGGCAATGATATCCTCGTCAGCCAACCCGGCATTCGAGCAGGCGCGAATCATATCGTCTATAACAAGCTCAACGGGGCTATCGGTCAGGCGATTGGCGCCAACATTGCGCTGATCGGCAACGAAGGTGCCGCGTCCCTTTCTCGTGGTAATGTAGCCTTCGCGCTCAAGATCCATGTAAGCACGATTGACGGTGTTGTAGGAGATATCAAGATCAAGGGCCAAGCTGCGAACAGTAGGCAGCTTCTCGCCCTCCGCGAACGCACCCGAACCTATGAGATAGGCGACGCGGTTCTTAACCTGGATCCAAGTGGGCAAGCCGCTCGAGTAGTCGATTTCGAATGACTGAAGAGGGTTCATGATGGTACTTCCTGTTTGGTGCTTCTGCTGATCATAGCAGATGAACTTGGTCTATTCGCCTTTGCTAGACCCGTCCACAAAACCATCGCTCATAGCCGAGGGCACCGTGACAACAGACCCCTTAGACTTCTTGACCGTCTCATACTGCATGAGCATGGTGCGAAGCTTCATAGCTGCCGCAGGATCTCCATAGACACCTGCTGCCTCTTTGAGCATCTCCGCTATATCAACCTCTACGCCTACAACCGCCATGCAGGCACTGCGCTCGCGATCAGCCTGCGCCTCAAGGCTCATCGCCTCCTGCAGCTCTTCGGGGATGACGATATCGCGCACCTTAACGCTAATAATGTCAACGCCCCAATCTGAGGCTTCCTTCTCGATATCAGCCTCTATCTCCGCATCGAGCTGGTATCGACGAAGCGCAACCTCGGCTACCGTTGAGCGACCCACCGCCTCGCGCATGGCAGTTTGAGCAAGAAAGCTCACAGCCGAATAATAGTCCTCTACCTCGGTGCATGCCTTCTCAGCATCGCGAACCATCCAAAACAGGACCGCATCAATGTTGACGGGCACGAGGTCTGCCGTAAGCGTTTTCTCAGCATAGAAGGGAGAGGCTATGACGCGTTGGTCAACTCGAATAGTGCCGTGCTCGACAATAGGCATCGTGAAGTAGAGCCCCGGGCCCACCACGCGATTCACCTTGCCAAAGCGAAGGACCACAACCTTTTCCCAAGAAAGCGCAATATGGACGGAAGAAACGGCCATCAGGGCAACAACGATCATCGATGCGATGCAGGCAAAGCCGATATGTCCGAATGCAAGGTACCAGAGCAAAAGCGTCAGGGCACAGCTCGCAATGAACACCGCTATGGAGAAGATAAGCGCACCGTTTCGAGATGATTTACGCGGCACATAACTAGTAGCAGCCCTGATTTCGGCTTCCTTGTCGGTGAACTCGTAGGGTGCGTCGTATTTCTTCTTGCTCTTACCCCTCAAGGTCATTCCTCCTATAATCGCCACGCACTCGAAACCGTAAACAACTCACTCAAACCCGGTGAAACCTGGGTGAGATCGTAGGCTCCTGAGCCAACTATGCATATCCTAAGCAAAAAGCAACCCAGCAGAATAGCTGCGGCAACCCACATCAACTGCGAGCTGCGATTACCATGAACGATGAAGCGCTCGAGAATAAAAGGAAGCACCAATCCGATAGAAACAACCCCGCCCCAAAATAATCCGGAATAATCCCCGAACGCCAAGGCCCATGCCGAACGAGAAGTCCCGTCGTTTAACACACCCCAGGCCACATAAGACAGAAGGATTACAAGCTCAATAACTATGAGAGCACCGTCTATTCGAGCGAGATTGGAAAGCGATCGCACTATAGACTGTCTGACGTCAACAAATGCTGCAGACAGAAACACAAGTGCCAGGCCGCCAGATAACGACGAGATCATAAATATCGCTGGAAGCATCCACGTCTGCCAGAAAAGCACCGTAACAAGACCGCTTAGCAAAACACCTGTATACACGGCGCACGTCAACCCCGCCACAACACCCACGAACCCGAGAGCATAAACGGCGACGGGAACGAAATCCAAACCATCGAACGCTGTTACCACAGAAAAGATCAGTGCGATCAGCAGGGACGCAGCAAGCGAAAAAGCACCTACCGTCATAACCGACAGCCTAGGTGTGAAAACAAACGTAAGGATGCGATCCGGACGCCCGAGGTCGGCAATGAGGCAAAGCATACCCAAAGAGACAACGATCAGGCACAGAGGCCAAGAGCGCACGAACATCTCAGTAGGAAATAGAAAGCCACGCGATATAAAACCTCGTGACCACCTTCCACCAGCCGCTTTGGCGGCCTCGAAGGAGTGTCCTCCCTCGAAATAGCGCGGACCTTCCGTGCCCCGAACAGATTCTACGCGCAGAGGACCCATTGCGCGTCCTGCGAAAGTGCGTCCCAAGCGTGTTCGGCCAGACACGTGGCCGAACCTTCGGTTCGCATTGAGACACTCTAAAATGCATAAGACCACGAGCATCCCAGCCCCGACGCCGCCGAGGAAGAGATAACTTGTGGCCAACATGCTGAACAAGGAGCTCTCCTTGTCTGAATATCCCAATAACTTACGACAAGTGATTATACACCCTGAAGTTCGATGAACGACTCGAGCAGCGTCCCGCATAACGTCAGCAAACAGAAGAAGTAACCTTCGGGAAAGACCCTGCCGACTCGAGCGGAAAGCGAGTCCAGCCATGAAAGAGGATGGCTCTGCACAAAGTCGCGTGCCTGGCTAGCAAGCTCTTCCGCAGCATCCTTCTCCCCCGACTCAAGTAGGCCAGCCGCACTCGTGCATAACGTGGAAAGGTAAAGCAGCTCGATTCCCATGTGATCTTCGTACTGCCTGTTCTCATTACTCAGCTGAAGCCCGGCCTTACGAAGAAGGTCCCGCATTTCAAAAGTAGGGTCACCAAATCCGACCGTCACATCATCTGATCGATACATAGTCTCCCAGGGAGGAGCCGCAGGCTTAGGTGGACCGACGAACAGCTTAGTGTACTCGACGGAAACCTCCTCAACGGCCTTGGCTGACTCCACGCTCTCCAAGCCCTCGACATAAAGAATGCACGCATCGACAGACGCGGCCACCTCTTCCAGCCCGAAGTCCGGAAACTCACGCCAAAAGCGAGCATCGAGACCAACCGATGACGTTTGGGTCATGGGCTTGAGCAGGCTGTTCCCCAAGAAGGCAAAAGCCTGTGCATAGGTTTTGTACGTTTCAGCACTGTGAGAGCGCATGGCCATTCTCATTTCTCTCTGACAACCGCTTACGGTGGTTGACCCGAGCCCAGCCACGGACGTAGGACGAGGAGGGAGCTGGACTCGGGTCGCTAGGGGATTTGCCAAGCTCGAAGCTGGCAAAAGGGACAACGTTTCTAAGCCACAGCCTCTACGGGTGCTTCGGCCTCAACAGGTGCGGGTTTTGCGCCAAGAAGCTTCTCCGACAGCACGATAAAGGCAAGAGCGCCAAGAGCGACAACACCGATTACCACAACAAGCTCAACCCAAGTGGGCATGTAAGCGCCTGCAAGCGACCATATGCTCGAACCGGTGGCGTTGGCGCCAGCACTCGAGCCAGCTGCGATACCCGGGGCACCGTAGACATTCGGCACCATAAAGGACGTGAGCAGAAGCCACACGCGCTTGCAGAAGACACCGAGCACCACGAGGATCGAAGCCGTTATGACCAGGTTGCCATTGGCACGGTTCTTTGCGAAAACAAGCACGCAGAACGGAGCGAGAAGGCCGGCAAGGATCTCGATCCAGAAGAAGGGAGCCATGGAACCCGTGAACATGACGGACAGGATCTCGTTAGTTCCCGCTGCATTCGGATATGCCATAGTCAAAAGCTCGCAGCCGATGAAGAAGGCATCGATGGCGATGCAGGTAGCCAAAAGGCCCGCGAGCGACGCCTGAAGGTCCTTTCCAAACTTGACCTTACCCGCCTTATCCAAACCGAACAGCGACAAAATAAGAAGTGCGAGGCCCGAGTCCATAGCCGAAGCAACGAAGATGGGTGCGAGAATAGCGGTATGCCAGCCCTCACGAGAGATCTGCAAACCGAAAATCCATGCGGTCACACTATGCACCAAAATAGCGACGGGCAGGGCAAAGCGGGAGATGATCTCCACCTTTTTTGGGTCGGCCTTCGACGAGCACATGTAACGCAGATAGAGGATGTTGATCACGAGGTAGCAAACGATTACCACCATGTCCCACAGAAGCGGCGACATGAAGTTCGGACCGGTGAACATACGCCACACGCGGTGAATGCCGCCGAGGTCGATGAGAACAAACATGCCGGCAAGGCAGATGCAGATGGTGGACAGAATAACTGCCGGCACCGCAACGACCTTGAACTTCTCGATGTGAAACACCGATGCTGAAGAGGCCACGATAAGACCACCCGCTGACAAACCGACAAAGAACATGAAGCAGATGGTGTAGATGCCCCACGAAGCGCCGTTGTTCATGCCGGTGACACCAAGGCCGCCGACGAGCTGGTAGATCCAAGCCGCGATTCCCGCGACGGTGAGAACGGCGAGCACGATAGCCGCCGGCTTAGCTTTTCCAGTAAGCTGCATTTCAGAGCACCTCCTTAGTAGTAGTAGACTTGCGGACGGGTTCCACGATCCTCGAGAAGAACGTGGGCATTCTTATCCTTGATGAGCTTCGAGATCTCGCTCGTCGGGTCATCAAGGTCGCCGAAGGTGCGGGCCTTGGAGATGCAGCAGCGTACGCACATGGGCTCGTCGCCGACATCGGTACGCTCCTTGCAGAAAGTGCACTTTTCAACAACGCCCTTGGGGCGAACGGGTACATCCTTATGACCGTAATTGAAATCGGGGTCACGTACCGGCTCTTCCCAATTGAACACACGGGCGTTGTAAGGACACGCAGCCATGCACATACGGCAGCCGATGCACTTGTCATAATCCACAACCACACGACCAAGCTCATCGGTATGGGTAGCCCCAGTCGGACACACCCTTTCGCATGCCGCGTTCTCGCAGTGCTGGCAGGCAATAGGAATATAGGTACGAGAAAGATTCGGGTAAGTACCTACCGCGTCAACTTCACTTTCGCAGCCCTCGGCCACCACGCGGTTCCAGTGCATTGTCATGGGAACGTTGTTTTCCATCTTGCAGGCCATGACGCAGGTGTTGCACCCCGTGCAACGGTCAAGGTTTATGGCCATTCCGTAACGAGTCATAGCTTCTCACCTACGCTTTCTTGATTTCGACGAGGGTGTCATTGAAGCCGGTGACGCGGCCGCTCGGCAGAACCTTCCAACGAGGGGTCACGTAGTCGTTGGTGACGTTCTGGATGTTGCCGCCCTCGAGGTACTTAGCCCACGTGCCCTCCATGATGGCCACGCTTCCCGGTCTGACCGCGTCGGTCAGCAGGCACTTGCACTTGAAGGAACCGCGGTCGTTGAACACCTCGACGACGTCGCCGGTCTCAAGACCGCGCGCCTCGGCGTCGACGGGATTGATCTCGAGATCGTGGCGGTTGAGCTCCTGGAGCCAGGTAGCGTCGCTGAACATGCCATGGACGCGATACTTGGAACGGCGCTGCAGGAAGATGAGCGGGTACTTCTCAATGGCCGGGTTCTCGGGCGACGCCTCGTTGGGTTCCTCCCAAGTAGGCAGGGCCTGGTTGAACCCGAGGCGCGTGTCGTAGTACACGTCGATGCGTCCCGAGGTTGTGTTGAACTTGTAGCCCTCGTACAGGCGGTACACCTCGGGCTGGTTGGCAAGCGGCATGAGGCCATTGTTCTCGATGAGCTTGTCGAGCGTGATTCCCTCAAGCTGCTTGTCGGTGGCGTTGTCGAGCTGGTAGCGAACGAGCTCCTCGAAGTCCTTGG
>JAFXIM010000218.1 GCA_017533165.1 Eggerthellaceae bacterium | reverse complement strand
TGGCATGAGCGTAGAGCGCGCAGAGCAGATGGGCGTGCTCCTGTTTATGTTCCTTGCCTTCTACGCTGTGAGCTCCCTATCCCCGAAGCTTCGCGATACATGCCTTTCTCCGCGATTTGTTCTCGCCTATGCCGTCATTCTCGTGCTTGGCGCTGGAGTTCCGGCATTTGCCGGCACGCAGGATCTTATAAGTTTGGTGTATGAGAGCATTTGCGTCGGCATTCCCTCTGCGCTCATGCTGTGCTCGTGGGCAGGCGTCTTAGGTGGCCTCGATGTTAAGGGTTATGCGCCAGATGTGTTTGCGGGCTTAGGGCTTGGCGCTGCCATCTGCTTCGTCTTTTCTCTCGTTCCTGTGGAGGGAGCATATTCCATTCTGTACTTTGCTCCGCTTGGAAGCGCAATTCTCTTGAGGCGAACCGTTAACCAGGCGGGCTCGGTAGATGCTCGTTTGACGATGGCTCGTCCTTACGATGATGGTGCTGTTGCCCTGTCCTTGAAGATCTTGATGGGCACGGCGCTATTTGGCTTTGCGGTTGGTTTGATTGAAGTAGATGCCCATCGATTCGCCTCCACGGCAAACGTAGTCCCTGTAACCTTCTTCCTGTTCGTATTGTTCTGCATAGCGGCGTTGCAGCTGTTTGAGCCATATGGAGGCAGGGCTCGCAAAGACGAATCTGAGAACGGCCAGTTTTCCTCTGCAAAGGCTAGGGATGAAGGCCCGCTTGACAGCTCGTATCGCTTGGCGGTTCTTCTCATGGTGAGTGGCTTCTTGCTGGCACCCTTCTTAGACCAGTGGTTCGGCGTAAGCGGTGAGTCCATCGTGCTGGTTGGCTATCTCGGCCTTACCGCTGTGTTAATCACCCTGTTTCTTCTTATGGCCTATGTTCTCTCGCATGATGCCCCGCTTGCTTTCGCTCGAGGTTTTATGGCTTTGTTTGCGGGAGAGTTTTTCGGTTTGGTGATTGCCAATCTCATTTATGACCTTGCTCCCATCGAAGGTGTTGGCTCTGCGCTTTGCGCCCTTGCCGGCATCGTTGTCCTTGTGGCTTATCTGTTTCTTTTCACCAACAGGGATATGAAGGAGCTTTCGGTTGTCGTCGAACGCGTTGATAGCTTTGAGCTTGCCGTCGGTGCCATTGTGTCTGACGTCGGGCTCTCAAAGCGTGAATCTGAGATTCTGCCTTTCGTGCTTCGCGGTAGATCAAGTGAGCGTATTGCAGGCGAGTTGTTTATCTCAAAAAACACGGTGGACACTCACATTCGTAAGATCTACTTGAAATGTGGCGTTCATAGCAGGCAGGAGCTGCTTGATTTTGCGGAACGCGTTCAGTCCCAGTTGCGTTAAGGCGATGTCTAAGGGGGAGCATGTGGAAGTAAGTTTGTATGCAGATGGCTCGGCAAGGGGAAACCCGGGTCCGGGCGGCTATGGCGCAATTCTTCGGTGCGTGCTTCCGGATGGACGCGTGCATGAGAAGGAGTATTCGCAGGGCTATTCGTGTACTACGAACAATCGCATGGAGCTTATGGGGGTTATCACGGGCTTCGAGGCTTTGAAGCGTCCGTGTGAGGTTGTCGTGTACACCGATTCTCAGTATGTCGTCAACGCTTTCAATCAGCATTGGATTGACTCATGGAAAGCTCGCGGGTGGAGGAACGCCAAGAAAGAACCCGTAAAGAACATTGATCTTTGGCAAAGGCTGCTCGGGGCGATGGAGGGTCATCAGACCCGATTCGTATGGGTCAAGGGCCATGCCGGCCATGCCGAAAACGAGCGCTGCGATGAGTTGGCCACTTCCGCGGCTGACGGGGACATGCTTCTCGTCGATGAGGAATTTATGCGTAACCGAGAGCGTTTGCTCTAGTTGCGATAAACGGTTTAGAGGCTTGCGACGTAGCCTCTCATTGCGATGTTGCGCGTCTTGTTGGGGAAGAGGTGCTCGTAGACGGACATGAAATAGCTGTCGGTCATAGAGGCGATAAAGTCAACGACGACGATATTGGGATCTTGGCTCAGGTACGCATCAACGTCAAAGCTATGTGATGCGCGTTCGAGCTGTTTGACGTGGTGGCGGTACAGAGGCGAGTCGAGATTTCCAGCCTGCGCCTCTTCGAGCAGTCGGTGGTAGAGCTCGTAGAACATCTCCTCCACGATGTTGGATGTGTCGTCGATCATGCCTTCCTTGAGGTAGATGATCTCGTAGTTTTGCCTCTTCGCACGCTTGAGGTCGGTAAACACCTCCTCGCTCATGGCGATTCTGTCCAATCCAAAGCTGTTGTTTACGATGTCTACCGTGAGGTTGTTAATTATGCGTGCGTTGTCGACGCCGATGATGCTGCTTTCAAAGCAGTCGAGTGAGTCTATGACACCCATGGCAAGCGCGTCTTGTCTGTCTTTGCCAATGTATGCGATCATGTCGCTCACACGGACAACGCAGCCTTCAAGCGTTGAGGGGCGAAGGTGGGCGATGTTCTGCTCATCTTCAATGCATGCGCTTACCTTCTCATCGAGTTTCTCAAAGCTATTAATGTCGCCAAGGCGTAGGACCTGCTGTTCAAATTCGCCGTTATGGCACAGCACGCCATCAAGCGTTTGGAGCGAAATGTTTCTGCGGTAGAGAACGTCAAGCACGCGCACGGAGTGCACGTTGTGGTTGAAGTACTTGCCCGTCTGCTCGTGGTAGCAGCGGCTGAGGAAGCGCTCCCCGGCATGGCCAAAGGGGCTGTGGCCCAAATCGTGTCCGAGGGCTATGGCTTCGATCAGCTCGCAGTTGAGCCCCAGAAGCGATCCGATGCCACGAGCGATGCGGCTCACGAGCTGCACGTGCAAGCCTCGTCGGCTGATGTCGTCGTTCTTTACGAAGGAGAACACCTGCGTCTTGTCGATGTAACGGTTGTAGGCAGGCGTGTTGATGATCTTTTCGATGTCGCGTGCAAACGCGCTGCGCGTCAGGGTCGCATAATCATGGGGCTTGTCTTCACGGCGGCATATGTTTTCGTCGAGAAAACGATGGGGGCTCAGCTCGCCACTTTCTCGCGATTGAATAATAGCCCTTTCAACAGCGGGATCTAGTTCAAGGTAGGGGATGCTTGCCGTGTTTGACCTATGCATGAGATGGTCCTCTCGCTTACGCAATTCGAACAAGCTCATTGTAATTGAAAGCACGCTTGAGGCTTGACCGATAACGCGTGGTATTATTCTTTAGATATATGCGAAAGGAAGATCCGTGGGTTACACAATAGCCGCTGCAGTCATCTTAATAGCTTCTTTTGCGGGCTTGTTGTTCGTTAAGAACGGCGAGCTTTCAGGCCTTGGCAGGGAGCATGCACGCGGGAGCTTCCGATCGCCCCATGGAAAGCTCGTTCGCACGAAGAGGCTCGATAACATCGAAGAAAGCGGATTCGCTCGAAAGCTTGCTATCACGGGTGGTATCGTCGCCGCAATTACGGTGGTGGTTTTAGGCGTCTGCCTCTTGGGAATCATAGACTTCGGCAGCCCCATTGCGCTTGTCGTGCACTTTGTGCTCGTCATGCTGGCGGCCTGCGCTCTCTCGCAGCTTGATGCCGGCATTTGGAGGTCATGCGCTTTTGCCATGGCTGGCTACCTCTTCATGAGCTTTGCTCTTTCGGGTTTTTGGTATGTGGGCATGCCTGGCATCTCAAGCCTCGATACGAGCACCATTGACATGCTCACCATGGTTTTCGGAGCGATCGGCGCTGTGTTCGGAATCGCCTTCATGCCCGTTATTCGCACCTATGCTCGCGAGTTTGAGGACGGGCACGTGAACACCATTCGCGTCTCTTCTCGAAGCACGGCTGCTAAAGCTTACGACTTGCTGCTCGACCAGAAGTGGAAGCCTCCGGCCGACCGTATCGCTCATCCCGAATATGCGGATGAGCCCCGTAAAGCTAGAGGGGGGATGTAGGCGTGGCTCAAGGTTATATCAGCGACGAGGACATCCAGCGCGTACGAGACGCTAACGACATCGTAGCCGTCATCGGGGAACGTTCTCCGGTAAGGCAGCGCGGGCGTGATTTCTGGTGCTGTTGTCCCATTCACAATGAAAAGACCCCTTCGCTTAAGATCGATCCCGCAATGCAGCTGTGGCATTGCGTTGGCTGCGGAGAAGGTGGCGATGTCTTTGGCTTCATCATGAAGACTGAGGATATGAGTTTTCCAGAAGCCGTGCGAAAGCTCGCTGACCGCGCACATGTCGATATCGTGGAAGTTGGTGGTCGTGCCGGTGTCACTTCGAGCCATAAGGCGCGGCTTAAGGAAATCTGCCAGAAAACAGCCGACTTCTACCATACTCAGCTCATGCGCAACCCCTTAGCTCAGGCAGCGCAAGCTCGATCCTATCTTGCTGGCAGGAAGCTTGGCGGCGAGGTTCCCAAGCGCTGGAAGCTTGGCTTTGCCCCAGGTAGGGGATCGCTTACCCGCTATCTTCTCGGTGAGGGCTACAAGGCCGACGAGCTTGTTGAGGCTAACGTAGCTTCTCGCTCGCGTGACGGCAAAGTGCGGGATCGCTTTTACGATAGGGTTATGTTTCCCATTTTCGACGTGCAGGGCGACTGCATTGCCTTTGGCGGTCGCGTGATCGGCAAAGGCGAGCCCAAGTACCTCAATTCGCAGGAAACGCCCATCTTCCACAAATCTCAAGTCCTTTACGGTCTCGACAAGGCCAAGGCTGCCATGGCCTCTACGGGTGTTGCCGTGGTGGTGGAAGGTTACACCGACGTTATTGCCATGCATGAGCACGGCCTCAAGAACGCCGTAGCTACCTTGGGAACCGCATTGACCATGCGTCATATTCGGGTGTTAGGACGTCATGCCCAAAACAAGATCGTCTATCTTTTTGATGGCGATGCCGCTGGCCAACGTGCCGCCGACAGGGCTTTGGCTTTCATTGACGAGTCCATGACGCCTGAGGCTGGGAAGAGCAAAATTGAGCTGTGCGCTGTAACCCTGCCTGACAACCTTGACCCAGCGGACTTCATCGAGCAGCATGGGGTGGAAGCCCTGCGCGCGTGCATAGATGAAGCTGTTCCTCTGGTCCAATACGGAATAGAGCGGCGTCTAGCCGCCCATGATCTCACTAAAGCTGAAGGCAGAACGCGCGCTTTATCCGAGGCGCTGGCGGTGCTTGCGCCCATTAAGGACTCGCTTCTCGCAAAAGACTATGCAGTTCAAATTGCTGGACGCGTGAGAGCTCGCGAACAGGATGTTCTCGACCAGCTGGCTCGTCTGCAGGTTCCCAAGCATCAATTTGGGGAAGGTGAGCGCAACGACCAGATTACACCTGCTGGCGTTGCCAACCGAGAGCAGGCTGCTTCGTTTAGAGGCGGCGCCTTGGGTGTTGCCCGCGATGATGAAAGACCTTCTTCTGCAGCTCGTCTGAGTCAATCTGAGATCAGTCGAAGGCGCTTTGAGGGCGAGTTCTTGCGATTGATGGCCACCCATCCTCTGCTTGCGCTTGAGCACGCCAATTCGCTAGCGCAAATTCAGTGGCATGAGAACGTTCACGCCTTGCTTTCCGCGTCCATGCTAAACGCCTTGATAGAGAACCCAGCGATAAGCACAGCTGCGCTTGCCGCAAAGCTTGCTGCTGAAGTGAGTGGTGCCTCGCGAGTTCTTGCCCTTGAGTCGTCTTTCCAGGGCGATGATCCCGCGCAGGCTGCAGGATATTTGGCGGAGGAGCTGCTTCTCGGTGATGCCGAAGACGTTTTGGCGCAAATGAGAGCCCAGCTGTCCAACCCGCAGTCTATGCCAGCTGATGATTATGAGATGCTGTTCCAGAGCGTAATCGGAATGCAAAAAGACCTGGCTCAAAGAAGGCTTGCACATAAACCCCTGCACTAAACATAGAGAAAGGAAGTCTAATCATGCTTAAAATCGTGGAGTCTCCGGATCCCATTCTCGCCACGGTGTGTGACCCCTGCACGGTCGGTGATCCGGCCTTGAAGGAGCTTGCACAAGAGATGGCAAAGGCAATGTACGCTAACAACGGCTGTGGAATTGCCGCACCCCAGGTTGGCGTGCTGAAGCGCCTGGTGGTCATCGACACCGATTGGGATGACGATCATAAGGATCCCATCTACATGGTCAACCCTGAAATTGTCGAGCTTAAGGGCGATCCCGAAACCACAGGTGAAGGTTGTCTGTCTTGTCCGGGCGTAACCGTCCCTATTTCTCGTCAGCCTTGGGCGCGCGCTCGCTACTACGATCTTGATGGCGAACTCTGGGAGATCGAGGGTGATGGCTTGCTTGGCCGCTGCATCCAGCATGAGCTCGACCATCTCAACGGAAAGACATTGTTTGAGAGCTGTGATCCCATGGCGCGTATCGAGGCGCTTCGCGCCTACGATGAGGCCCGCAAGAGCGGAGCTCGCCCTGGTGATACTTCCTTTGAGGTGCGTTAGTCATGCGCATCGTGTTCATGGGCACGCCGGACTTTGCGGCTACCATTCTCGAGGA
>JAFXIM010000217.1 GCA_017533165.1 Eggerthellaceae bacterium | reverse complement strand
GTCTGCCGACCGAGTAACCGAGGCCCTAGCCGGGAGAAGCCGCCTGCTTTAAGGAGTAATAGCCGAGATGGGACGAGGGGAAAGGTCGGATCGAGAGTTAGTAACGAACTTTGGAGAACGTATGACAACCAAGACGAAGGAGAGCGTAACGCCCAACACCATCTCACGGTGGAGGCACCTGCGGCACGATCCTTTGCCGTTCGTGATCCTCCCCGGAATGAAGCACCCGCGCTTCGACCTCAAGGAGGTTCAGGCATGGGCCGAACGGAGGCAGATATGCGCCTAGAAAAAAGAAAAGCGCCCCAAGCTGGCAGGCCGAACGGGCGCTCTACTCACGGGCGATACGCCCAGCGATACCAGCACATTGTATCACAGCGGAACTGGGAGAGAAGCAGCGCGGCTTTCGCGTTCGCCTTTTTCCTGATGATGCTACTCATTTTCCTCTGCGAGATCGGAGTCCTGTAATGCTGAAAGCTACTAAGAAGCAGATCGACGCGCTGATCGTGGCGCATCGAAACTACCAGAACGCGCTCGACATCGTTCGCTACGGCGAGGACCTGGATACAGGTCTCATGGAGTGCATGAAGCTCGGCGACCTCGAGCAGCTGGCAAGGATCGTCGGCGTGCCCGTCCGAGCAAAGAAGGGTTATGTGAGCACCATCTACGAAGTCAACTACAACGGATGCTGCTTCTTCTGGTGCGAGCCGTATGAGAAGGAGGTGGCCTAGATGCTGACGCCCGTTGAGAAGCTGCCCGTGCTGATCGCTCTTGAAAAGGCGGTCAAGGACGAGATCAAGATCATCAGGCGCGAGTGCGACGATACCCTGCTCGAGGGCTATGAGGACGCGGGCTATGAGAAGCGCGCCCTCAAGGTTGGAGGCCAGAAGGTCGGCGAGTTCACCGTTACCTTCAACTCCGAGGGTTTTGAGATAACCGACCGCCCGCTGTTCGAGGAGTTCGCCCTCGACTACGGCATGGCCTACGAGAGGCGCACCATCCGACCCGACATGATGGAGAGCGCGATCAAGGCGCTTGAGGCCTACTTCCCGCCCGAGGTTCTTAACCAGACCGTGCAGACGGAGGTGGTCCTTCACCCCGACTGGGAAAAGGCCATGGAGAACGTAGGCGGCGTGGTGCAGTACATGGACAGCGGCATGAACGTGCCCGGCGTCGCAGTGAGGCCGAAGTCGGTCAAGGGAACGCGCGTCACGGGCTGCAAGCCGCAGGACGTGATCCCGCGACTCAACCAGCTCGACGGCGGCGTGACCGCCCTTCTCACGGGAGGTGCAGCATGAGCATCGTAAAGGCGCTGAGCGCCATTCAGAGCGGACTCAAGGCCCCGAAGGACCAAAAGGCCAACCGCTACCGCTACCGCAACATCGAGGACATCAACGAGGCCGTGAAGCCCCTCGCGGCGGCGCAGGGCTGCGCGGTTGTCTACACCGACCAGATGGAGTTCACGGAGGGCTACGTCACATGCGTCTCAACCTGCACGCTCACGGGCGAGCAGGGCAGCATGAGCGCGTCTGGCTTCGCCATCGTCAACGTCGACAACAAGAACATGAGCATCGAGCAATCATGCGGCTCGGCATCAAGCTACGCCCGCAAGTACGCCGCATGCGGCCTGTTCGCCATAGACGATTCAGCCGACGATCCCGATAGGGTAAACGCGGCGCCCAAGCCCGCAGCGTCTAAGCCCGCTGACAAGCTGGCGCTCTTACGGGCGCTTTACGGCGAGGCCCTTGCCGTCGGCATCAGCAAGGACGGCATCGAGGGTTGGCGCATCGCCACCATCAAGAAGGAAGTCAGCGACATGACCCCGCAGGAGGTCAAGGCGTTCGAAGAGTACCTGGCTGGCATGATCCGCGACAAGAAGTCGCTTGATGCCGCATGAGCCTAGACCTTTGGAGCCAGATCGAAGAGGTCACGCGCCTCCTCGACGCCTCCTTGCGCGAGGCGAAGCAGCGCGGCGCCAAGTGCGTTCTAGCCGAGGCCGCGTACTACAGCGCAAAGGCGCAGACGGCGTTCGCGCTCAAGGCCGACGGCATGTCGGGAACCCTTATCAACATCGTGATTAAGGGCCACCCGGACGTGGTCGACAAGATGCTCGAGTTCCATGCTGCGCAGGTCGAGTACGAGAACGCCAAGGAGGCGCGAAACGTCTACAAAAAGAAGTTAGACACGCTCCGCGAGCAGTACCAGCGCGAGTGGAGCCAATCGGGAACGAGGGATTAAATGACCATCAACAAGGCCTTCATCACAGGCAACATCACACGCGACGTCGAGCTGAGAAGCACGGGCGGCGGGCTTTCCGTCGCCAACTTCACGGTTGCGGTGAACGATCGTCGCAAGAACCAGCAGACGGGGGAATGGGAGGACCGCCCGAACTTCATCGACTGCACCATGCTCGGCAAGAGGGCCGAGGCCCTAGCGCAGTACCTGACCAAGGGCACTAAGGTCAGCATCGAGGGCAGGCTTCGCTGGTCCCAGTGGGAGGACAAGAACGGCGGCGGCAAGCGCTCTAAG
>JAFXIM010000216.1 GCA_017533165.1 Eggerthellaceae bacterium | reverse complement strand
TGCGCGAACAGGTCGTCAAGCACGGGCGTCTTGGCAAGTGAGATAGCGTTTCCCTCGCTTGCTTCGGAGAGCCCATAGCCGTCCATGATAATGAGACAAGCCGGGAGAACGAGATTCTCCCGGCTCACTGAAGTTTCCTTAAGCATTACAGGGCAGCCTTTACGATCTCGATGAAGGATTGGGACTTGAGGCTTGCACCGCCAATGAGACCGCCATCAATATCGGGCATGGCAAGCAAAAGGTCAGCATTGCCTTCGTTCATTGACCCGCCATAAAGAACGCGCATGGACGTTGCTGTTTCATCACCATACATTTCGGAAAGAACCTTGCGCACGGCAGCGCATACCTCCTGAGCCTGCTCAGGCGTTGCGGTACGACCCGTGCCAATTGCCCAAATGGGCTCATAAGCAACGACGCACTCGGCGGCAGCTGCGTCTTCTACGCCAGCAAAGGCGGCACGCACCTGTGCTGATACGTACTCGAGGTAGCTTTGCGCATCACGAACAGACAGAGACTCGCCAACGCACACGATAGGCTTAATACCCGCAGCTAACAGGGCCTTGATCTTGAGGTTTACCTCCTCGTTGGTCTCACCGAAGATATTGCGGCGCTCAGAGTGACCGACGATGCAATACTCGCATCCGATATCCTTGAGCATCTTCGCTGAAATCTCTCCCGTATAGGCTCCGCTATCTTTCCAATAGACGTTCTGAGCCCCTACCGCAACATCGATACGGTCAAATTCAAGGACGGTCTTAACGGGCTTCAAATCAACGAAAGGCGGGCAAAGGGCCACATCGAGATGATGAGACCAATCACGCTCGAAGCGATTGCTGATTTCCTGAGCCAAAACAACAGCCTCAGGAATGGTGTTGTTCATCTTCCAATTACCGGCAATGAGCTTTCTTCTCTTATGCACAAAAGCCTCCTATCGCTCAAGAGCCTTAACGCCGGGCAGCTCTTCGCCCTGGACAAGCTCCATGGACGCACCGCCACCCGTGGAGATAAAGGTCATTTTGTCGGCAAGATCAAACTTGTTGACCGCGGCAACGCTGTCACCACCGCCTATGATGGTGTCAGCTGCAGCGTTGTCAGCAACCGCCAAGGCTACGGCCTTGGTGCCAGCCTCAAAGGCCTGCATCTCAAAAACGCCCATAGGACCGTTCCAGAAGACCGAAGCAGCATCAGCGATAGCCTCGCAGTACAGACGAGCGGTCTCAGGACCAATGTCAAGACCCATCATATCCTCGGGAATATCGTCAACCGACACGGTGGCAGTTGCGGCATCTTCCGCGAAACGATCTGCAACAACAACGTCAACGGGAAGAAGCAGCTTCAAGCCCTTCGCCTCAGCCTTTGCCATCATTTCAGCGGCACGGCTCACCCAGTCCTCTTCCTTAAGCGAAGAGCCAACCTTCTTTCCCTGGGAAAGAAGGAAGGTGAAGCACATGCCACCACCGATAATGAGGGTGTCGGCTTTATCCATGAGGGCATCGATAACCTTGATCTTGTCAGAAACTTTAGAACCTCCCAGTATGGCAACGAAGGGGCGCTTCGGCTTATCGAGCATGCCGTTAAGCGTAGCAACCTCTCGCTCCATGAGATAGCCCGCGTAAGCAGGTAGCAACTCGGCTACGCCTGCCGTAGACGCATGGGCGCGATGCGCGGTACCGAAAGCATCGTTGACGTAAAGCTCGCCGAGAGCTGCAAGTTCCTTGCAGAACTCGGGGTCGTTTTTCTTCTCACGTTTGTCGAAGCGAAGGTTCTCAATGACGAGGATCTGACCGTCCTCGAGAGCTGCAGCCTTAGCCCGAGCGTCTTCACCCACCGTATCGGATGCAAACTGCACGGGAACACCGAGAATCTCGGAGAGCTTGCGGGCAGCGGGCTCAAGGGAGAACTCTGCTTCGAACCCGGTTCCAGAGGGACGGCCGCGGTGGCTCATGAGGATGACGCGGGCGCCCTGCTCCACAAGCTTATTAATGGTGGGAAGAGCGGCGTTGATGCGCGTAGCGTCGGTAACGATACCGTCTTTGATAGGTACGTTGAAGTCGACGCGAACGAGAACGCGCTTACCTGCCGCGTTAAGGGAATCGATAGTGTTGACAGCCATGGAATGCTCCTTACATAAGAGAACGAGCGGCACAGAGCCGCCCGTTCGAGTAGTCATGCGGTTTAAAGAAGAATCTTTACCAGGTCCTTGATACGGCTAGCATAGCCCCATTCATTGTCATACCAGGCAACGCACTTGACCATGTTGGATCCGCCGCCCATAACCATGGTGAGCTGACCGTCAAAGGTGGCTGATGCGGACTCACCAACGACATCAATGGAAACGATAGGATCCTCCGTATACACGAGAACGTCCTTGAGGGGGCCTTCTGCAGCAGCCTTGATAGCGGCATTAACCTCATCGATGGTAACTTCACGACCAAGCTCGGCAGTGAGGTCGATCATGGAGCCATCCTGGACCGGAACGCGCGTGGTGAAGCCGTCCATCTTGCCCTCAAGCTCGGGGAGGACGCTGTCGATGGTGCGAGCGGCATCGTTAGCCAGCGGGATCATAGACATAGCTGCAGCACGAGCACGACGGAGGTCCTTGTGGGGAAGGTCAAGGATCTTCTGGTCGTTGGTGTACGCGTGAATGGTGTTCATGTACCCACGGTCGACGCCAAACTCGTCGGAGAGAACCTTGACGATGGGCGCAAGAGCATTGCCGGCGCAGGAAGAGCCAGAGATGACATGATGCTTTTCGGCATCGTAAGCGTCATTATTGACACCGAAGACCAAGGTGATATCAGCATTTGCAGAAGCCTCGGTGATAAGAACCTTCTTAGCGCCAGCCTCAAGATGAGCCTTGGCCTTATCGGCATCCGTGAAAACACCCGTTGATTCAACAACAACCTCAACGCCAAGATCACCCCAGGGGAGATTTGCCGGCTCGCGGTCGTTGAGAACCTTCACCTCGCGACCCGCAACGATGAAGCCCTCTTCGGTAATCTCGAGGTCCTTGAAAGCACGGCCATGGTTGGAGTCATACTTCAGAAGATGAGCCAAGGCGGCAATGCTGCCAAGATCATTGACCGCAACAACCTCGATATCGGGATCGTTGACCATTGCGCGGAACGCGAGGCGACCGATGCGTCCGAATCCGTTGATGCCTACCTTTACTGCCATGCGTATCCCCTTTCGTAAAGATACTCTTAACCACGATTCCGTAGCAATATGTGTCATATGCGCCCAAGGAAGGGCACGCGTACGCAAGCATGCGCACACCTAGTTCGAGTTTAACGCTGCGCCTCTTTGGCCAATTGCTCTATTCGGCGAACGCGATGGTACACAGCTGATTTGGACAAGGGAGGATTAGCTTGCTCCCCAAGCTCCTTCAAGGAGGCGTCGGGGTGCTTAACGCGCAGTTTGATGAAATCCTGCAAGGCCGGCGGAAGGTTTTCCATACCGTAATGCTCAAGGACGGTACGGATGGCGAACAGCTGATCAACCGCGGCGTTTGAGGCCTTCTGCCTGTTGGCAACCTCTGCGTTGACCATGCGGTTCACATCATTGCGGACGCTTTTGACAACCCGCTCCTCTTCCATACGCAAAGCTGCCTGATGCGCGCCAGTGCATGCTAGGAATTCGAGAATGGATGTGCCACTCTTAAGGTAAACCATGTAGGAATTGCGTCGATTCATGATTTTGGCATGAATATCGCGCTCTCCCAGTAGCTCTACGATGCCCAAGGCGAGCGCTTCGGATTCGACAGTGATCTCGAAGTGAAAGTCGCTACGGGGGTTTGATATGAAACCGCTGCCGAGAAACGTTCCCCTTAGATAAGCAGCGGCGCAGCAACGCTTCCTTGTAAGAGACGGATGGATACCCAGCTCCAAGCCACCGTCTTCAGAAAGAACGCCCATGTCGCGAAGGGCGCCTGCCAGCGCCGGCTGAGCGGGAACCTCGATGAGATAGTTCGGCGTCTTGTGAAGAACGCTGCGACGAACGGTAAGCTCGGTTTTGAGATGATAGAGCGAGTGGAGAAGCTTGATGATAAGGCGCGCTACGGACGGGACATCCGTCGCCACCTCCATACGATAACGGCCGGGACCGCTCACGAACAAGGTTCCCTCTATGCGCACCAAAGCCGCCAGCGTGGCCTTCTCGCAATGGGAGCACTCAGGCAACACGCGTGCCAGTTCATCTTTTACCTGCGACGTGAACGACATAACCTGATAACTCCTCCAAAAGCCTCCCTCAAGGCAAGGGGGGCATGCCATGTGGGATGATCGCGATCGGCAAGATCGCGCAAGATGACAACCGGCCCCATCGCCTGAAGCGCGAGCATGTCTTCATAGGACAGATCGACCGCGCGCACGCGAGCGGCGTCAGAAATGGCTGTTGGCGAGCCATTGCTGTTCGCCGCAGGCAAAACGACCGAATCCTTGAGAAGACGGTCGGGTGAGCTTGCCGTTGAACGCAGCGGCTTGTCCGAATGAACGAGCACGTAGTCGATAAGCCCGTCCATGCCATGACCAATCAAGGCCTCAACATGTTCACGGGCGGTAAGCCCCCACGTTTCTCCCTGCACGTCTGCAAGCGAGCATACAAACAGCACTCGTCCGTGCGATTCGCGAATCGCATCGACCACGCCAGGAACAAGCAAATTGGGAATGATTGAGGTGAACAGAGAGCCCGGGCCTAACACGATAAGATCTGCGTTCCTGATGGCCTCTAGCGCGGGCTTGTACGGAGAAATGGCGCCTCCCTGTCCATGTAGCTCCACGCGCTCAAGAGCAGTCTTGGATTTGCATGCAGCCGCCTGGCCTTCAAGAAGACGTCCGTCTCTCGTTTTTGCAGACAAGGTGATATGGTCAAGCGTCGAAGGGTATACGTGCCCTCGCGCGTCAACCAAACGCTCGCACACCGCAATTGCCTCGGGGAAAGAACCTGTCGCGTCTTCCAGGGCGGCTAAAAGCAGGTTTCCCAAGGTATGGTCGCTCGCAATGGCGAATCGGTACTTTAGCGACTTAACCAAGGGGTCCTGCGGATTTCGGGCGAAAGCCACGATGCACTTTCGAATATCGCCAGGTGCGGTTACATCCGCCTCCTCACGCAAGGCACCCGTCGATCCGCCGTCATCAGCCATGGCCACAACCGCGCTGGTCTCCACTCCGAGCGAGAGCAGCGTGCGAATGGAGACTGGGGCACCCGTGCCTCCGCCAATGACGACAGCTTTCAACGCGTCTTGCGCATAGGATTCTTGCGTGATGCTACCAGCAGAGGAAACCTCATCAAGCACGCTGAAGGACTCAGTAGAAGAGGGATCTATGCGGAAGGGCCGTCTGAACTTCATGGGAAGACTACCTCGAATTCCCATCACCTAAGGATATATCCCCCTCAAACTCAGTTACGGCTTTGCGCTCCGCGAGCTTGAGGTCACGATGGGCGACGCTTACACGATAGCCCTTGGACTTAAGGTAATCACCCGTAGACTCCGCGAGGGCAACGCTTCGGTGCTGTCCGCCCGTACAGCCTATAGCCACGGCAAGCTGCTGCTTGCCTTCGCTCACATAACCAGGCATGAGAACATCGAGCAGCTCATGCCAGCGGCGGCAGAATTCGATAGTTTCGTCGCGCAGCATAACGAAGTCGCGCACGGGAGCATCCAAGCCTGTCAAGGGACGAAGCTCTGGATCGTAATAGGGATTAGGAAGGAACCTTACGTCCATGATGAGGTCAGCGTCCGTAGGCGCGCCGTGCTTGAAGCCAAAGGAGTACACGGTAACGCTCAAACCCCTGCGCTCCTGCCCAGTGGCAAATAGCTCACGCAAGGTGGAGCGAAGCTTTTGGGGAAGCATGTCGGTCGTGTCAATAACGTAATCCGCACGATCCCTGATTTCCATGAGGATCATACGCTCGCGTTCAATGCCCTGAGCAATCGTGGTGCCATCGGTGCAGAGAGGATGACGGCGGCGGCTCGACTTATAACGAGAGACGAGCTTCTCGTCATTGGCGTCAAGGAACACTACCTTGTAGGGAACCTCTCGCCTATCGAGCTCGTCAAGCTTGTCGATGAGCATGCCAAAGTAGTCACCGTTGCGCGCATCGCATACAACGGCAAGGTGCCGATGAGCGCCGTCTTCACCAGGAAGGCCGTTGAGCTTAAGCAGCTCGGTGATAAGGTTAGACGGAAGGTTGTCTACGCAAAAGTAACCAAGATCCTCGAAAACGTGCATGGCCTCAGTACGACCGGCACCGCTCATACCCGTCACTATGACAAAACTCGGCATGTTCCCATATTCAGAAGCTGCCTGCGACATGAACACCCCTATCACGTATCACTGTTTTGGCTTGACCTATTATTATACTGCCGCAACACGCGATAGAGCTCTTCGGCGACCTCTTCAGGGACAAGTCGCGCAGCCTTAATGTCTTCGAGCTCGGCTTTGCGTAGAGCCCTGAATGACTTGAAATGCTTAAGAAGGGCTTTCTTACGGACCGGACCCAAGCCCGCAACATCATCGAGAATGGATGCCGTCATACCTTTGCCGCGCAGTTCGCGGTGGAAGGCGATGGCAAAGCGGTGGGCCTCATCACGCACCTGTTTGACCAAATACAGCGACGCCGATCCTCCCGGCAAGACCACGGGACCCGTATCCTGCCATGGCACGAACAGCTCCTCATCGCGCTTGGCAAGACCGCATATGGCAATGTCATCGATGCCGAGTTCCTCGAACATAGCAAGAGCTGCGCTCAGCTGAGGCTTACCACCATCAAGGATGATCAAATCAGGCTTCGACCCGAAGCGCTCATCTTCCAAGCGTTCAGCGCTATAGCGACGGCGCAGGACCTCCTGCATGCTCAGAAAGTCGTTTGCCTCTTCCAAAGGAGTCTTGATCTTAAAGCGGCGATATTGGTTCTTATCCGGCTTGCCGTTAGTAAACACCACCATAGAGGCCACGGTATAGCTACCGTGGATGGTAGAGATGTCAAAGCACTCGATGCGCATTGGCGCAGCGTCAAGCGCAAGGGCGCTCTCCAGTTGCAAGAGGGCATCGTTGATTCGCTTATCATCGTAATTAGTACGGACTTTGTAACGCATAAGCGTGTGCTTGGCATTGGTTTCTGCCATCCGGATGAGATCGGCCTTTTCTCCTCGCTTAGGAGAAACGAACCGCACCTTGGCCCCATGAGCACTACCCAGCTTCTCAGTCAGCCATGAAGACATGGCATCCACATCTTCAGGAAGCGTGGCCAAAATGAGCTCATGGGGAATGGATTCGGTTACATCGTAGTAAAGCAGAAGAAAGCCCCTGACTAAATCCTGATCGGGAATGTCAGCTCCGCGGTTAAGCACGAACTCGTTGCTGTTTATGATTCGGCCTTCGCGGATAACGAGTACGTGAACACCTGCGACGGTTTCCTCTCGGAAAAACCCTATGCAGTCGGCATTGAG
>JAFXIM010000215.1 GCA_017533165.1 Eggerthellaceae bacterium | reverse complement strand
TATGCGCTCGAAGGTTTGGGCGACCTCGTCAGCACTGTCAGACTCACAAACCAGCGCCTCAATCCAAAGCTGAAGATTGAAGGCATCGTAATGACGATGTATGACAGCCGCACAAAGCTATCCGATGAGGTTTGCAACGAACTGCGAAGCCACTTCGGCGGCAAGGTCTACAAGACCACAATTCCCAGAAATGTCCGCCTTTCCGAAGCGCCCAGCTACGGAAAACCCTGCATTGCATACGATAAGTCGAGCAAGGGCACCAAGGCGTACCTGCATCTGGCGAACGAATTCCTTAAAAACCAGCGCTGAAAGAAAAGAGGATAGAACATGTCTGCTAAAAGCACCAAGGGTGGACTTGGTATGGGTCTTGGCGCGATATTCGGAGACGATTACTCCGCACAGCCGCCCAAGGACATTTCAATGCTCCCGATAATGAAGGTGGAACCGCGCAAGGACCAGCCGCGCTATCGCTTTGACGAGGTCGCGCTTGAAGAACTGGCCGAGTCTATAAGACAATACGGACTAATCCAGCCCGTCACGGTAAGACAGCTTGACGGCGGTTACTATCAGATAATCGCGGGCGAACGCCGCTGGCGCGCATCGCGTATGGCGGGGCTTGATGAAATTCCCGTCAGAATAATCGAAGCCGACGACAAAAAGGCGATGGAGCTTGCGCTGGTAGAAAACCTGCAGCGCGAGGACCTCAACCCCATTGAAGAGGCGCGAGGCTACAAAACGCTGATGGACGAATACGGAATGACTCAGGAGGAGGCTTCGAACGCTGTCGGCAAGAGCCGTCCCGCTGTTACCAATTCCCTTCGTCTGCTTGCTCTGAGTGAGAGCGTTATGACGCTTGTTGAGGAGGGAACTCTCTCCGCAGGACACGCAAGAGCGCTGCTCCCGATAAAAGAGGCCGAAAAGCAGCTGGATATTGCCGATGAGATAATCAAAAAACATCTCTCGGTCAGACAGACCGAGGCTCTTGTTTCCAGACTTCTCAAGGCTAAGGCACCGGAAAAGGAAACGGACGCCACGGAAATCGTAGTAGACTACGTCAAGGAAGTCGAGCGCGAGCTGGAGAATATTCTCGGACGCAAGGTAAAGCTCGTAGATAACCGCAAGAAGGGCAAGATTGAGATTGAGTTCTACGGTGCGGACGACCGCGAAAAACTCATCAAAAATCTCATGCTGCTCGGCAAACTCAACAATAAGTAAACAAAGCAAAGAGAGGACCAAAGAAAATGCTTGATATAAGATTTGTAAGAGAAAACCCCGATGTTGTTAAGGAAAACATCAAGAAGAAGTTTCAGGACGAAAAGCTTCCCCTCGTTGACGAGGTCATAGCACTTGACACCGCACGCCGCGAAGCTATCCAGGAGGTTGAAGCTCTCAAGGCTGCAAGAAACCGCATCTCCAAGGAGAACGGTCCCCTTTTCGGTCAGCTCAAGAAGTGCACCGACGAAGCCCAGAAGGCTGAGCTTCAGGCAAAGATCGATGCCAACAACGCACAGGTAAAGGCTGACGACGAGCGCCGCACCGAGCTTGACGCAAAGCAGGCAGAGCTCGAAGCCAAGATTCAGGACATCATGTATGTCATCCCCAACATCATTGACCCTTCCGTTCCTATCGGCGAGAGCGACGAGTTCAACGTTGAGGTTGAGCGCTTCGGCGAAGCCAAGGTTCCCGAATTCGAGATTCCCCACCATGTTGATATCATGGCATCCTTCAAGGGCATTGATAAGGAAGCCGCAGGCCGCGTTGCCGGTATGGGCTTCTACTACCTGCTCGGCGACATCGCAAGACTGCACGAAGCAGTTCTCGCCTACGCACGCGACTTCATGATCGACGAAAAGGGATTCACTTATGTTATTCCTCCCTTCATGATGCACGGCAACGTTGTTAAGGGCGTTATGAGCTTCCCCGAAATGGAAGCAATGATGTATAAAATCGAGGGCGAAGACCTCTATCTCATCGGCACCAGCGAACACACCATGATCGGCCGCTTCATCGACCAGATCCTTCCCGAGGCAGAAATGCCCCTCACCCTTACCTCTTACAGCCCCTGCTTCCGTAAGGAAGTCGGCTCCCACGGCCTGGAGGAGCGCGGCGTTTACCGCATCCACCAGTTCGAGAAGCAGGAAATGATAGTTGTCTGCAAGCCCGAGGATTCTATGTACTGGTACGACAAGCTGTGGCGCAACTCTGTCGAACTTTTCCAGAATTTGGAAATTCCTGTTCGCCAGCTGGAATGCTGCTCCGGAGACCTTGCCGACCTCAAGGTTAAGAGCTGCGACATCGAGGCATGGAGCCCCAGACAGCAGAAGTATTTCGAGGTTTGCTCCTGCTCCAACCTCGGCGATGCTCAGGCGCGCCGCCTCGGCATCCGCATCAAGGGTGCGGACGGCAAGACCTATCTTGCACACACTCTCAACAACACCTGCGTTGCACCTCCCCGTATGCTCATCGCATTCCTCGAGAACCATCTGCAGGCAGATGGCAGCGTAACTATCCCCGAAGTTCTGCAGCCTTACATGGGCGGTAAGAAGGTTCTTACTCCCTGCAAATAAAAAAATAAGACAGGAGCGGTAAAAATGAAGAAATTTATCGAAGAGTTCAAAGCGTTTATCATGCGCGGCAATGTTGTCGATATGGCTGTCGGTGTTATCATCGCAACCGCATTCGGCAAGATAACCACCTCACTCATCAATGATGTGTTCATGCCCTTCATAAGCTTCGTGACCGGCTCGCGCGATATGACCGCACTCAACCTCGTTGTTCGTCCCGAAATCGTAAACGAAGCAGGCGAAGTGGTTCAGGCAGCCATTACCATCGGCTTCGGCACCTTTATCGCAACGATAATCGACTTTATCCTTATTGCCTTTGTTGTGTTCCTCATTGTAAAGAGCTTCAATAAAGCACGCGAGGTAGCAGAGGCACGCAAGAAGAAGGAAGAGGAAGCAGAAGCTGCCCCCGCAGCTCCCGCGGGTCCCACCACCGAGGAACTTCTGCAGC
>JAFXIM010000214.1 GCA_017533165.1 Eggerthellaceae bacterium | reverse complement strand
TCTTCGCCAATGAGGTCGGCAATGACGTTTTGCATCTCGTAGTAAAGCTTTTGATAGTCGTCATTGGTCAGTTCGAGTTCCGAGCTATGCGCCTTCACGGAGTCTTTGATGATTTGCGTCAGGATCTCCTCGTTGATTCCCTGAACCTGATTGTCATAAATGACGGTTGCGAATTCTTCCGCGGTATCGCTGCCTATTTCCCGGGCAAGGAATTCTTCCACGCCAAAGTCTTCCATGAGAAGATCGGTCAGCTCGTTCCTCAGGGTAATCTTGAAGTCGACGCGGTTAATCTTGTTCAGACCCTTCCACGCCCACTCAGGCATGTCGTCCCACTCTATTACGTTCCAGGTTTCCCCAAAAGCATCGATTGTATACTTCCAACTTGCCGCACCTACCTGCCAGTTGCCTGTGTATTTGGCGTCGATGTAGGCGGCAATCGCGCTTGGGTCGGTTTGCACGGTGACGCTTGAGGCAACAACTTCCTGCAAGTCTGATTCGTCGTCCGCGAGGTCAGCATCCTTCGTCAGGTTTTGGTTTTTACTCCCCTTCTGGTTATACGTCTCTGTTGCATCGAGGTAGAGGATAGGCTGATCTCCCATTTCGTGAATCTCCTCGGTCAGGTCCGCGTCTAGCTCGGCGACCAATGCCGATACTTCAGACACCTCCTGCTCGTCGTTGATGATGCTTGCCGTGGCAAACAGGATGACAATGACCACGATGACGAGGAAGAACAGAGCCAAGGCAATCACCGCGCCTACAGGACCCATGGATGTGAGCGTCGCGGCAAAGTTAAAGAGATGCTTGATTGTGTTGATTACTGCCGTGACTGCCTGCCTGACGCGATGGTAAATCCTAAAAGGAAGCTTGACGAGCGTCTTGGCACCCCTCACCGTTTTCTTGGTCTTGTCGACCGTAGACATAGCGACGGCAATTTCTTCGTTTCGTGAAGCGAGTGCCTTTTTGGTGCTTGAAGCCGCCATTCCTCCGACAAGAAGCGCGCCTTTCATGCCGGCGCTCCCGCCCGATTTGACGACGCTCATTGCCTTTGATTCGTTCTTATCTTTTCTGGCTGCCTTTCGGTCAGCCTTTTTCTTTTCGATCGCCCTTTCGCGCTCCGTGGCTGGTTTCTTTTTACCAAGAGGGTCTTTATCCTTCCCTTTTTCAAGGAGATGCTTCTCGACGCCCTGTTGATCGCTGGCTTTCATTGCCACGGCTTTCAGCCCCGTAGGCCCCTTTTCAAGCAAGTCAGCCTTTGAGGAAGCAACACCTGCGCTTTTGGTAGCGGCGTACAACTCTCCTGCGTTAACCGCTCCGGGTATTTCGCGCACACCTGCTGCTTTAACCTTTGACGCAACTCCGGTAGGTTTTTGCGCTTGCTTGACCGCAGTGGTTTTGCCTGCGTTACCCCCGGTACGGCTGACTTCTCTGACATGCTCACCAGCACGCTTTCCGTCGTTTTCTGCTATGGCGTCTCCGACCGAGCGTTCACTCAAAATGAGGCGATCAATCATGGAGTCGCTGTCGCTTGCCGGCGCATGTCGATGCATGAAGGCAACACCATCGTGAACGATGTCGTCCAGATCGGCGACTCGAGTCAGATCCTCATCCTGTCTCAGAAGCTGGTTAGCGGCATAATCAAGCGCCCCTAATGTCTTCTTCGTGCCGGTTTTGGCCACCTTCCCGGCAAATCCGAGGGTTCCGAGTGCGGCTATGGATGCGGCGCTGCCGAATGCATTTGCGCCTCCGTTGCCCTCTTTCGTAAGCAACGCATCCTTCGAAGGTGTGTCGGAAACGGCGTTATACGCCACACTTGTGGAATTGACATCTTGTCCTCGAGGCGCTTTCGCCTCGGAACCTTTCGATTCGGAGCCATTGAATTCGGAACCATGGGTTTCGAACGGCTGAGAACGAGAACCCTTGGCTTCCGAGTGGCTCGAAACCAACGCGGCGGCACTTGATTCGCTAAATAGGGAGTCTCGGGCATCTGCAGGTTTTGCATCGTCGCTGGGGGCAATGATGAATTCTTTCGATTGATCAAAACGCGCTTCGGTCTTTAGCAGAAGTCCGTCTAGATCTTTGCTCTCCATGCCCCGAGCCTCGTTTGTGCGGTGCTGAAGCACAAGTAGTTCGGAGGCGGTGAGGGGGAAAGCTCCCTGCGGATGGCTTTCGGGCGCATGCAGGGCTGAATAAGCTACGCTGCCCGTCAGGACCGAGTCCAAGCCTTCGGGTTGGATTTCTATATTGCGAGAGCTTATGAATTGCAGGTCGTCACGAACCTCGTCAAGCCGATTAACCGTTAATCGGCTTGCAGCAGATTCATGGCTCTGTATAGGCGAGGAGGGGGTTCCTTTGAGCACGGATGTCGCTGTTTGCGATGTTTCCTGAGACTGTGCATGCTCAAAAGAGCTTGCTGCAAATGGCTGGTTTTGAAGTTGATGCAGAATGCTATCGTCCAGCAGGGTCTCAGCTTCGGATGCATGAAGGAAGGGCGCCTGAAGCCCGGAGGCCGCATGCTCACGGGAAGAATAGTTTGATTCAAAGACCAGTGATTGAGTGAGAGGGGTTTCCGGGTGAAGAAGAGAAGCGGACTCAACCGGCGACACCTGCGCAGCATGGCTCAGGTACGTCTCCGAAGCGCTTGTTTCCGCAATTGGGGTTAACGAAGCTGCGGAGTTCCCCAGAAGGGTATGAGAGGCCACTGCTCCGTGCGGAGAATCCGTTGGTTTGAGAACCGCTTGCGCTGCGGCATCCTGCAAAAGACTCGTCGCTTGCCGGTCTTCTACGAAGCAAGTTGCCGAAGCCTCCGGGATTGGCGCTTGCTCAAGAGAATCGGTCGCAAAGTACTGATTTTGAAGCTGATGCAGGACGCTGTCATGCAGAAGACTCCCATCCTTAGATGCGTGAGGAAGGGGTGCGTGCGGCTCAGAAGCTGTCTGCGCTTGGAAAGAAGGGCTCGATTCGGAAACCAGCGACTGATGGAGAGGAGCTTCCGAGTGAAGAAGCGGGGCGGTTGCGACTGACGCTGCGTATGCCGTCTGGTTTAGATGCGCCTCCAAAGTGCTTGCACCCACGATTGACGTTAATGAAGTCTCGGAGTCTCCCTGGTTGATCGCATGTTGAACTGTTGCCATCTCAGCTGATGGCAGGATGACGACCGCCTGCGAAGACGTGTGACTGATTTGGGTAGGATATTGCTCCTGGGGAACGGCGGAGGACAGCGTAGAGGCAGGGGGGTAATCCGGTGACGGGACATTGCTGTTGACAGTGTAGTTTAAAGCAGGCGCCCCATAAGAATCTAGAGGAAAGAGTGCTTCTGCCTGTCGGTCGCTCACAAGAGAGGAGACTGTTGCCCGCTCCGTATGCGCAATTTGGTACGGTTGCGCAAACTCGGGAAGGGGGGATGCCTCTCTTTGCAGATAAGGGGCGGAATGCTCTTCAAGAGCGTCGTTTTGAGTGTAGGCGGTCTGCGTGAACGTCTCAAAAGCCTGGTTAGCAGGCTCGCTCGTCGCGACTGATGCTTCTTGAATGCGCTCCCCCGCCAGAATAACGCCCGCTGCGGTTGCCACTGAGGATACGAAGGGCTCAGTTGCTCTCGTCTCGTCGGGCCATCGAATCTCATGGTAACGATAGGCAGAAGAGTCATAGCCATGAGACTGCTCGGAGTAGTAGCTCGTCGCTGGAAGGGACGATTGCGCATCGGGGTACGTGCCTATGTCGTAATAGAGGTGCGGGTTGTAATCATCGTGCCCGTAATAATCATCTTGAAGCCAATAGTCGTCCCAAAGGTAATAGTCATCGTATTGATGATGACTATAGATGTCGTAACGATCTCCCGAGTAGTAATCGTATGGCTGGACGCTTGAAGCAGGCGGGGTGACCGGGACAGGCGTCGAAGCATATGTGGCAGGATGCGCATCGGGAGCGGTTGGCTCCGCGGAAACGCCATGCGGTACGGGGTCGCTTGTGGAATGGGCCGCCGAAGCATCCGACGAACTTGGCGTGACGACAAGTGGGGTGGGAGGAGCAGCGAACTCACTCGAGGCGGAGGAAGCAACGTAGGAGGCATACGCGTCAGCGGGCTGATGGGCCATGGAAATAGAATCTGCATAGGAGGGAGAAGGGGCGTCCTCAATCACATGGGACGCCGCCTCCTGCTCCTGCATCGCCTTTTGACTTTCCTGATAGCTGGCGAAAACACCCTCACGGGCACGCGTTTCCGGTGTGCTTGCCCAGGAGGAGCCTTCTTCGTGACGACGCTGTTTTTCAGGTTTTAAAGTTTCACCGTCATGTCGGCTGGAATGGTGGCTGTCTTTTCTCATGATGCGCTCCATTTGCCGGTTCGTGCTCTAAGCCTGTCAACCTCCTCCAAGGTAAAGGAGGGCAGTGTTTCGTAACTGCTTTCAACGGAGAAGACGTCAGTCGCTTCAGAATCTGAAGGCGTCTCCCGCTCCATCTGATGGACCTCTTCGAGCTTGGTGGTCATGCACTTGTAGAGCTTCGAAGTGGAAGGGAACTTATCCGTGAAAGGCAGGATGGCATTGCCTGCGAACATGAGACCGTTGCCAGCGTCGCTGTTGGTGACATAAGCCAGCTGTTTCTCAGAAATTTGCAGGATCTCGGCGAGTTCGCGCCGGTCATTTGCGGATTGATTGAACATCATGATGAAGTCGGAGTTCGAGAGCATGCGACGGGCGTCGTTGTTCATGAGAAGCGTCTCGACGTTCTGCGTGATGCCGTTGGCCATCGCACCGTATTTGCGGCTTCGGCTCCACAGCTCGAAGAAGTAGTTCGCGCTGTATTCGTTCGACAGCAAAAGCTGGAACTCGTCGATGTAGATCCACGTATGAACGCCGCGCTTGCGGTTAGCTACGACGCGATTCCAGATCTGATCGAGGATGATGAGCATGCCCATGCCCTTGAGCTGCTTACCCAAGTCGAGGATGTCGAAGATGACGAAGCGATTGTTGATGTTGATGTTCGTGGGGTTCGCGAACACGTCAAGCGAGCCGTTGCAGAAGATCTCGAGACCGCGCTCGAGGTTCCTCATCTCGTGGTCGATGATGACAGTGCTCTGAAGCTCCGGCTGGCGGTGCAGCACCTCATAGAAATCTCGGAAGGTGGGTACCTGACGGTCGGTTTCAGGCTTGCTGAAGTAATCGGCATACACTTCACGCACGCAACGGTCCAGGACTGACTTCTGGCTTTGGCTGAGACCGTACTTGCCGCCCATGACCGTCTCGCAAAGCGACAGGAGAAACTCCGACTTTTCGCGAACCTGGTCCGTATGGGTAGCTTCTGAGGTGGGAAGGTCAAAGGGGTTCAAGTGCACCTTTGAGGTGGCGGAAATCTCGATCACTTCCCCACCGAACTGCAAAGCAATATTGGTGTACTCACGTTCCGGATCGATGATCAAAACCTCGGCATGGGGGTCCGCCATGAGAACCGATACCATCTCTCGCTTTGCCGCAAATGACTTTCCCGAGCCGGGTTTGCCCAGGTAGATGCCGTTGGGTGACTTAAGCTGATAGCGGTTCAGGTAGATGAAGTTGCGCGAGAGGGTGTTCTGGCCATAGTAAATACCGCCAGGCTGATAGATCTCCTGGGTAGTGAAGGGCATGAAGATAGCCGTCGAGGCGGTGGTGAGGGTGCGTTCGCGCGGAACGTGATTGCGTCCCAAGGGCAAGGTGGAGTTGAAGCCTTCCTTCTGCAAGTACGTGAGCTCTTCAATCTTGCATGAGTTCTTGTTGCCCACGCCCTTGATCTGGAAGACGCTCTCCTGCAGCTCATCGAGGGTGGGGGCAAAGGTATTGATGAGGATGGTCACCTTGAACATGCTTTGATTCTTGTTCTGCAGGTTGTCAAGCAAGAGCTCTGCCTCGTCGATGGTGTATTTCAGCTCGAAGTTGAAGACATCGAGACTAGAGAGACCGCCCTCGAAGTTTCGCTTCTGCTCCTCGACTTTCTGCTGGTTCATGAAGCCGATTTTCTTTTTCACCAGCTCCAAGGCTTCCGATTGGTCGACCGAGCGAATGTGCAAGGTGATATTGAGGTCGATGGGCAGGTCGGAGAGTTCCGAGATGAATTTGTCGCTCATGGTGGCCGGGTAATCCGCCAAGACGAGCGTCTGCCCGTAGTAATCATCGAACTCATAAGCTGTCTTTGAGGAGAAGTCCATGGAATTCGGGGCTATGAAGTCCTTGGTGGTGAGATTGCTTTCCAGCAGCTCCGTGTATTTAAAGGAGAAGGGCGCACGAGGTTTGGTGCAGGAATGCACGAGGCGCAGGCGCTCAAGTCCGTCAATGGGCTCCACTTCGCAGCCCATGGCCTTGAAGCTCATGGCGAGGTCTTCCTCGACACGCAAGAGCTTGATCTTTGCCTGTTCGTAAGACTCTGCTTCGCAGCAGAACGTCAGGAAACGATCACGGGAAACATGGTGCTGCTTCTCAAGAGACTTCTCGGCAAGCACCGCGTTATAGTCGCGGCGCAGTTCGTCGTAGCGATCTCCGGTCAGCTTGAAGAAGACGCGGTCTTTGAACTCGTCCTCCGAGACCTTGCGGTTGATGATGGACACCTGAAGGGAGGTAGAGGTGTCGCAATAGTTAAGCGCTTCCATGTAGGCGGCAAAGATGTCAATCTGGTCATCACGCCGCGCAATCTGATAGTTGATGTCTGAGAAGCGGAAGGTCTTCGACCAGAGATTGTTGTCAACCCAGCAGATGCCGTCCTCAATCATCTGCTCATAACCGATATAGCCTTGGATGGACTGAGCGCGTTTGCGATCGGAAAAGCGTTGAAGGCTGCGTTTTCGCTGCTTCTCTTCGCGCATTTTCTCATTGCTTATGTCGCGCAGCACGCGATCGGCGTTGTCTGCGCGATGCTTTCCTCTCTCCCACTTTCGAGAGGCATTCGCTCTGTGCTTTGCGTCGGCGTCTCTTCTCCTTGTCGGTTGTTTCATGGTAATCAGCTCCTCGCTTGCTCTGCATGTTTATGGGATAGAGGGAGGTCAGGAAATCGACATCGGTCTTATAGGGAAGACGTTTTGGCCCGAAGCGGTGGTTGAACCAGATGCGCGCCAGGTCTTCGAAGTCAAGGCCGTTGTGCCTGATGAAACCGACAGCGATGATGGGCATGGCCTCCAAGATGAGGATGTACTCAAGGATCTTCAGGTCGATCCCGAGCAAGTAATAGAAGAAGAAGGCGGTCAGGCCCACCACGGCTACAGCTACGCCTACCGCGGCAAGCTGCCGGGCGGACAGGCCGAATACGATCTTTTCGCGGTAGTCGTTGATCTCCTTGGGGATGCGTGTTTCTAGACTCATGGCCTGATCACCTCCTACATTGCGTTGCAGATACGACGGGAGAGCTGCTGGGTGCCGACGATGGTCATGAGGATGGCGGCGGAAAGGATGAGCGCGACGCTCATGTCAGCCATGAAGCTTCCGCCCTGCAGGAAGATGTCCGTCTCAAGAGCTGTCGCGACCAATGCCGGCAGGAAGCGCACGACTAGGTAGATCAGCGTTCCCTGGAGGGATACGGCGACAAATGACTTCAGGAAGCTCTTGCCGATCTGTGAGTATTCCTGCGAGGGGAACGTTGCCAGCGGGATCGGGGAAATGGCGATGTAAAGGTAGACCTGAATCATGCGGCAGACGATAAGCACGAGGGCTACGTACTTCGCAACCCAGCTGATGAACAACACGACGAGCGTCAGAAGGAAGGGGATGATGCTGCGAAGCCCTGAGGGCACCTCATCTTCAATCTCATCCCAGTCGATGACCTCAATGTCTTTGCTGGTGCCGTATTCGATTCCGCCAATGGCCTCTGTCAACGAGTTGGTAGTGAGGTAAACGTTTTGCAGGATTTCGAAGGATACCTGCATCATCACGAAGCAGACGGCTACCTTGAACATAACCTTGAAGACGATCTCAGCGCTTCCCATCGGTCCGCCGCGCGCTTCCGTGCGAACGGCCAGGGAGTACAGTTCAAAGCAGGCGATGATCGCGAAGACCACCGCCGCCAGAATCATTGATACATCCCACACGTCCCTCGTGAAGGCCAGCGCCTCGCCGCCCAAATCATACGTATAAACATCCAGGTCGGCTGACATCTGGAAGTTCTCATTGATTTGCTCGACCGCATCTTCGATGGCGCCTTTGAACATGATGGAGTCACCTCACTGCTATGCAAGGCTGGTGACGCTGCCGAACAGGACGCCTGCAGCGATAATCAAAGCGCCGCCGATAATCTGCCAGAGTGCTTGCTGCTGAGCCGGGCCGTTGTGGTCCTTGAGGGCGGTGCCGAAAGAGATGACGCCCCACAGGCAGAGAAGGCCGCCGCCGATGATGGTGAAGGTCTGAATATATTCGAGTACGTTCTCGAGGAAGCTGGTATCCATAAGGAATCCCTCCTATACGGTTGAAGGAACTGCGCCAAGAGGGCGCAACTTGGGTGGGAAGGCCTCGAAAGGAATGGGCGGGGGGCGGTTCTTCTTCATGACGAACCTCCTGATGTATTGGGTTTTGCTTTGTCGATTGGTTTGGGGACTACCCGTTGATTTCTTTCCAACGCGGATGTTTGGTGACGTCATATTTCTTCGACTTGAAGGGCGCTACGCCGGTAATGAGGACCAGGCATTCGTCGCGTTCAAGGCGACCGATTTCAGCTGGGTCGATGAGGTAGCGGCCGAGGATTTGGTCGGCTTCCGAATACGAACCTGACGAACCCTTCGATTCGGTGATGGCGGTGTTATGCACCGTCGCCTTGCCAATTTGCTCGGCAATCTCCTTGTTGGTCTTCTGAGACTTTGAGCCGAGGAGCAACAGCGTGTCGCAGTTGTCGATGAGGGT
>JAFXIM010000213.1 GCA_017533165.1 Eggerthellaceae bacterium | reverse complement strand
GTAACCATCACGAGCGAAATCAGCGCGCCGCGAGCAAGCAGGAATCCGAGCAGTGCAACAACCGCGATATCGGAGGTGACGCCCAGAGCAAAACCCGCGCTCGCCAGAATACCCGCAGAAACGATGAGCGAGGGAACCGTCTCCCCCAGCGCTTTGTAGATAGCCTGACGGGCCGGCATCTCCTTACGGCGCCGCAGATAGTGCGTGGTGAGCAGGATGCCGTAGTCAATGGTGGCGCCCAGCTGCACCGTGTTGATGATGAGGTATCCGATAAAGTTAAGCGTATCTCCCGCGTAATACGGAATGCACAGATTGATCCAGATGCCCGTCTCGATGGCAAGCACCAGACACACGGGCAGCATGAGGGACCGGAAGGTAAGCGCAACAACCAGGAAAATGGTGACGATGGCGATCATGCTTACGCGGACATTGTCCACCTCGATGATCTGCGCCATGTCGTAGAGGTTGGCGGACTGGCCGGCCATGTAGTATTCGTCGTAATGCTGAGCAGCCAAATCCTGCATGCTCTGCACCGTGCCGAAAGACTCGTCGCTTTCCACTTCGGCATCGATATAGGCAATGATGCGCGCCCAATCATCCGAGTAGAACTGCTCGATCACGGCGGGTTCCAAAAACTCGTTCGGAATGGCCGCGCCCACTGTAGAAGCAAAGGACATGACCGACTTCACGTACTCGAGTTGTTCGATCTCGTTGGAGAGGGCGGTTTCAGCAGCCACATCGCCGCGCGGCACCAGCAGCACGGCGGCGTTTTGCTGACCGAAAGCCTCCTCCATCGCGTAGTAATCGGCACCGTAGCGCAGCTCGGGGTCAGGCTCGCTGGTGAGATAGGTGAAGGCAACGTTGCCCTGACCCAAGAAAGCGGGCACCATCAGGACGAAGCACAAGATCATGGCAGGGATGCGAATCTTACCCAAGGGTTTGCCCACGTTGCTGAAATCAGGCATGAACTTACGATGCGTGGTCTTATCCAAATACTTGGCAACCAAAACCGTAAGCGCTGGCAGGAACACCACCACTGCGATGAAACTCAAGACAACGCCCTTGACCAGGTTAAAGCCCAGATCAGCTCCTATCTGGAACTGCATGAAGGATAACGCCATGAAGCCAAAGAGCGTAGTAACCGCACTGGCGGCAATGGTCGAGACCGACTGGCGCATGGCAAGCGCCATAGCCTCTTCGGTACTCGCCGCGGTCTTGCGGTGCTCGGCAAAGGCGTGCAGGAGGAAGATTGCGTAATCGAGTGACACCGCCAGCTGCAGGATGGGACTCACGGCAAAGGTGATGAAAGAAACGCCGCCCAAGAAGAGATTCGTCCCCATATTTATGAGGATGGAAACGCCGATGGCGGCATAGAACAGAATCGGCTCAATCCAGGACATGGTGGACAGGATGAGCAAAATGGTGATGATGGGCACGACGAGCGCCACTGCCAAACCAACCTGGGTAACAGTGCCTTCCATCATGGCCTGGTTGTCAGCTGCCTCACCAGCGACGCCGTTACCTTCGCCATACGAATCAACCAAGTCGCGTATTGCGGGAACCGTGGTGCCCTCTTCGCCATCAGCAATGGAAACCTGGTACATAGCCGATCCATCGCGATAATACTGCTCAACCGTTGCGGCGTCCAAGGTTTCAACGGGCTTGGCCAGGTCAACCATGTCATCGAGCCAAAGCACCATCTCGACGCCATCAAGGGAAGCGATCTCTTCCTTGATTACCTGCGCCTCGGCAACCGAAACGTCGTTGACCAGCACGTTGGCGTTAGGCATGGCCTGAGAAAAGTCCTCGTCCATGATGGCCACCGCATGCGTGGACTGGGTATCGGGCGGCAGGTACTTCACCATGTCATAGTTGGTGCTGACGAAGGGGATCATGCATGCGCACACCAGGGCAAGGCCCACGAAGCCCGAGACAACCATCTTGCGATGATTCAAGATGCCCCATATGAACTTATCGAGCATGCGTTCGCGCCCTCCTTCCATGCCCCCGCATAGCGAGCAAGCTTTTCCAGAAGTTAAAATGACATAACTTACTAAGGATAACAGCAATCGTTGCTATATCCTGATGACGTACTATAAACAACATATGAGGAGAAACATGAACGTCACCTTCGTGCCCATTACTTCCGTAGAAGATCAGATCAAACTTGCGGATATGGCATACGTCATCTGAAACGAGTACTGGCCTTCTCGTATCGGCCAGGACCAGGTTGACTACATGGTCAAGAACTTTCAGAGCCTTGACGCCATCAAGCGCGACATGGCCGAGCACGCCTACGACTACTGGTTTATCCACGTAGAGGAAAACGGCGAAGACCGCATCGTCGGCTACACCGGCGGTCACGATGAGCCCGAAACCAATCGCTACTTCATTTCAAAGATCTACCTGCTTGCCGAGGAGCGCGGCCACGGCTTTGCCAGCAAGACTATCCGCCACTATGAAGATCTTTGCCGCGAGCGCGGATTTGGCGCCATGTACCTCACGGTGAACAAGTACAACGAACTGGGCATTCGCGCCTATGAGGGCAAGGGTTTCGAAACCATCGACTCCGTGGTGACCGACATCGGCGAGGGCTTCGTCATGGATGATTTCATCATGGAAAAGAAGGTGGACTAAAGACGGTTGCATAAAGCCCGCCGCACCCCAAACGTGAAACGAGGCCCTTGCGGCCTCGTTTTATTCAAAGATCAATCGCCTGCCGCTTTATGCGAGGGCTTTTTTGATGCGCTCGGCAAGACCCGCAGGGTCGAGCTCGATGCTACGCGCAAGCGTCTCAGTCTCACCCTGCGTGACGAACTCATCAGGCAGGCCCAAGACAAGCGTGGGCACCATAAGCCCCGATCGTGAAAGCACGTTAAGCACGCCTTCGCCCGCGCCGCCCATAATCACGCCGCCTTCGGCAGTAACTACCAGTTTGCACTCCTTCGCAGCTGCGCAAATGGCCTCTTCATCGAGGGGCTTTGCCCAACGCATGTCAACCACGCGCGCCGAGATGCCCTCTTCCGCCAGCAAGTCAGCCGCCTTCAGGCAGCGCGACACCATGCGGCCAAATGCCAGGATGGCAACGTCGCCACCCTCACGCAGAACGCGAGATTTGCCGGGCTCGAGAACCTCAGGCTCATCGGGCAGAGGTACGCCCACGGCCTTGCCGCGCGGATAGCGAACAGCGAAGGGACCGCCCAGGGCAAGGGCGGTATGCAGGGCATGAACGAGCTCCGCCTCATCGGCGGGCGTGAGAACCTTCATGTTGGGAATCATGCGCGTATAGGCGATGTCGAACATGCCGTGATGCGTGGGGCCGTCTTCGCCAACCAAGCCAGCACGATCAAGAGCGAACACCACGTCAAGATTGGGCAGGGCGTTGTTGATGATCATCTGGTCGAAGGCGCGCTGCATGAAGGTTGAATACACGGCAACGACAGGTTTCCTGCCGCCTGCAGCCAAGCCCGCAGCCATGCCAGCGGCATGCTCCTCGGAAATGCCCACGTCAACGAAGCGATCGGGGAACCGATCGGCAAACTTCGTAAGGCCGGTACCGCCCTTCATGGCAGCCGTAATGGCTACAATGCGATCATCCTTTGCCGCCTCGTTCACCAGCGCCTCGCCAAATACCTCGGTATAGGTAGGCGGCGTGCCGGGCGCCTTGGCCGGACTTTCGCCCGTGGCGATATCGTAAGGACCAACGCCGTGGAAGCGCTCGGGATCCTTGATGGCGGGAGGATAGCCCGCCCCCTTCTTGGTAACCACGTGCATGAGAACAGGGGCGTCCATGGCCAAGCACACCTCGAGCGTTTCCTTAAGCACTCGAATGTCATGTCCGCCAATCGGTGCGGTGCACACAATACCCAACTGCTCGAACAGCATGGTGTGGGGAATGACGAATCGCTTCATCGATTCCTTCATGTTCTTTCCGAGCTCGGCGATACCGCGGCCCGCGCGACCGCTGGTTTCCAGACGTTCCTGCAGGGCATCGCGCGCATCGCGGTACTGAGATGACGTGCGCATCTTGCCCAGATGACGAACCAAACCGCCGACGTTGCGGGAAATGGACATCTCGTTGTCGTTCAGGATGATGACCATGGGGAGCTGCGCCTGGCCAAGGTAATTCAAGGCCTCGAATGCCATGCCTCCGGAAAGCGAGGCGTCGCCGATGACAGCAACGATCTTCTCATCGGTGCCCTTGAGCATGCGCGCCTTGGCAAGGCCCACCGCAACCGAAAGAGAGTCGGATGCGTGGCCCGAGGGATGCACGTCATGCGGGCTTTCTGAGGGGCGCGGGAAACCGCCGATGCCGCCAAAGGTGCGCAGCGTAGAAAACTCAGAAAGACGTCCCGTAACCAGCTTGTGGGCGTAAGCTTGATGGCCCACGTCGAACACCAACTTGTCTTTGGGGCTGTCAATGAGGCTGTGAGCAGCCAGGATGATCTCAACGGCGCCGAGGGAAGGCGCCACATGACCACCGGTCTTAGAGGTGGTGGAGATGATTTCCTCGCGGATTTCCTGGGCGAGAATGCCCAGCTCCTCGTCGTTGAGCACCTTGAGGTCAGCAGGACCTCTGACAACATCGAGGATGCGCTTG